>JADGHD010000048.1 GCA_019689615.1 Frankia sp.
CCCGCGGCCGCGGCGGGCTGCGGGGGGCGGGCCGGGGTCGTCGGGTGCTCGCTCATGCCGCCGGCCGCCCGCCCATGGTCGCCCGCAGGATCGCGTCCTCGGTCAGCTCGGCGCCGGACAGCTGCGCGGCGGTCTCGCCGTAGCTGAGCACCAGGCAGCGGTCGGCGACGCCGACCAGCTCGGCGAGGTCGGTCGAGTAGAACAGGATCGCGAAGCCCTGCGCGCACAGGTCCCGCATCAGCGCGAAGATCTCGGCCTTGGTGCCGACGTCGACGCCGCGGGTCGGGTCGAGCAGCAGCAGGATCCGCGCCTCGGTCGCCAGCAGCCGGGCCAGCAGCACCTTCTGCTGGTTGCCGCCGGAGAGCGTGCCGACCGGCTGCTCCGGCGTCGACACCTTGATCTGCAGCCGGTGGATCAGGTCGGCGGTGAGCGCCGACTCGGCCGGCCCGTCGACGAAGCCGCGCCGGCTGATCCGGCGCAGCGCCGACAGGGTCAGGTTGTGCCGGACCGGCTTGGCCAGCAGCAGGCCCTGGGCGCGCCGGTCCTCCGGCAGCAGCGCGATGCCAACCGCGCCGGACAGCGCCTGGCGCGGGCCGCGCGGGCTGACCGGCCGGCCGCGCACCGACACCGTGCCGGTGGCCCGGCGCACCCCGGCCAGGGCGAGGAACAGCTCCCGCTGGCCATGGCCGGCAAGCCCGGCGACGCCGAGCACCTCGCCGGCCCGCAGGGTGAAGCTCACCCCGCGAAGCTGGTGGCCGACCGCCAGGCCCCGGACGACGAGCGCGTCGGCCGGCGGCGGGGCGTCCGGCGCTGCCGGGTGGCGCGGCGGGTAGAGGCTGGCCAGCCGGCGGCCGAGCATCATCGTCACGATGTCGTCGTCGGACAGGCCCGCGGCGGGCTGCGTGCCGACGGTCTGGCCGGCGCGCAGCACCGTGACCCGGTCCGCGACCCGGCGCACCTCGGCCAGCCGGTGGGAGATGTAGAGCACGGCCTTGCCGGACTCGGCCAGCTGGCGGGCCAGGGCCAGCAGCCAGTCGACCTCGGCCGGGGCGAGAGCCGAGGTCGCCTCGTCAAGGATCAGCACGTCCGGCTCGCTGGCCACCGCCTTGACAATCTCGACGAGCTGCTGCTCGCCGATCGGCAGCGCGCCGGCCCGCCGGTCGGGGTCCAGCGCCAGGCCCAGCTCGGCCAGCAGCCGGGAGGTCCTGGCGCTGGTGCGCCGCCGGGAGACGGTGCGCACCGGCGTGCGCTCCTCGACGCCGAACCAGATGTTCTCGGCGACCGTAAGGTCCGGGATCAGCGAGAGCTCCTGGTAGACGCAGGCGATCCCGGCCCTGCGGGCACCGCGGGGGCCGCGCGGCCGGTAAGGCCGGCCGCGCAGCGTCAGCTCGCCCGAGTCCGGTGTGAGCGCGCCGCCCAGGATCTGGATGAGCGTGCTCTTGCCGGCGCCGTTCTCGCCGAGGATCGCGTGCACCTCGCCGGCGGCGACCGACAGCCGCGCGTCGGCCAGCGCGACGACGCCACCGAACCGCTTGCTGACCCCGTCCACCCGCAGCAGCACCATCCGACTTCTCCGCCCCCTTCGCTGTTGCCGTGGCCGCGCGCCCGGTACCGGCGCGCGGCCCGTTGGCTACCGCCGTGCGTGTCGCGTCACGCGCCGACGCCGCTCGCCTCCTGCGGGGTGATCTCCACCCAGGACGGGCTGGCCGGCAGCACCAGGCCGGGCGGCAGGTCGGGGAACACGTTCTTGCCGATCTCCAGCTGCTCGAACTCGCCATCGAAGTCGCCGGAGACCAGGTCGGTGGTCAGCCGCGGGTAGTCGTTCTCGACGAGCCGGTCGGCCGGCGGGTGGCCGTCGAGGACGTCGACGGCGAGCTTGAGCGCCTCGGCGGACAGGTACGGCGGGTGCGTGTAGACCATGCACTTCAGGCCGGGCTCCTGGACGCAGGCCGTGGCCGAGCCGTTGTAGGCGAACATGGCAATCGGCACGAGCGGGCGGCCGGCCTCTTTCAGCGCCTGAATGGCGCCGGTGCCGTAGCTGGTGCTCAGAATTCCGTCGATCTGCGGGTTCGCGGCGAGCAGGCTCGCCACGCCCTCCTTTTCCTTGCCGAACTCGTAGTTCGACGTGTAGTAGCCGACGATCTCGATCCCCGGGAACGTGCCGAGCACTTCCAGGAAACGCTTCGTCGACGCCTCGCTGATCGGCGAGCCGGGCAGGCCGCGGTCGACGATGACCTTGCCCTCGCCGCCCATCGCGTTCGCCAGCCACGTCGGGATGTCGTTGTTGACGTGCGCCCAGTTCGTGTTCACCTTGTAGGCGCACGGCGCGGTGGCCACCTGCGAGTAGGTGACGACGACGATTCCCTTGTCGCACGCCCGCTCGATCGTCGGGTTGAGCGCCGTCGTCGAGTTCGCGTGCACCAGGATCGCGTCCGGGCTCTGGGTGATGATGTTGTTCAGGGAGTTGATCTGGGCCTGCTCGGTGGCCTCCACCTGCTCGACCCGCAGGTCGACGCGCCCGGCGAGCGGCGGCTTCGACACGGCGGCCTCGGCGGAGCGCAGCATCTGCTGCAGCCAGTCGTTGCCGACGACCGTGGCCGAAAGATAGATCGTGTACCTGTCTTTTCCGCCGCCTCCGGGGGAGTCCTCGCCGGATCCTCCGCAGGCCGCCAACAGGCCGGTCGCGAGCGCCCCGGCCGCGAGCACGGCCAGGGCGCGGCGTCGCAGTGCCGTCGATAACATAAACCCACTCCTTCCGGTGGACGGCCCGACGGACGGCGGGTCGCGTTGAAGTGGGCGCAACGGTAGGCGGCGGTGCCGGGAGCCCGCTTCCACCAAAGACCAGTGGAGAAAAGTACACATCGCCGCCGGTTTGGCGGGCACCAGCCTGGACCGCCAGGCGGCCGCCGTCAACCCCCATTGACCATGTGTACGGAACTCCAGCGCAGAAAAAAGCACGCGCCTGCCCGGAGCCCGGGGATATCGTCGCCGCCCCGAGTGTTCCGTGCCGGGAGGAACCATGACCGAAGCTGGCCGCTACCGGCCGCCCTGGCCGCGCGTCGGCATCCGGCCGGTCGTCGACGGCCGCCGCCATGGCGTCCGGGAGTCGCTCGAGGAGCGCACCCTCGCGATGGCCGCCGCCACCGCCCGGCTGATCTCGTCGAACCTGCGCTATCCCGACGGCACGCCCGTGGAGTGCCGGGTCCCTGGGCACTGTATCGGCGGGGTCGCCGAGGCGACGGCGGTCGACGAGTGGCTGGCCGACGAGCGGGCCGCGGTATCGATCTCGGTCACTCCGTGCTGGTGCTACGGGGCCGAGACGATGGACATGGACCCGGTGCGGCCCAAGGCGGTCTGGGGGTTCAACGGCACCGAGCGGCCGGGCGCGGTCTATCTCGCCGCGGTGCTGGCCGCGCACAACCAGAAGGGCCTGCCGGCGTTCGGCGTGTACGGCCGGGACGTGCAGGACGCCAACGACGGCTCCATCCCCACCGACGTGGCCGACAAGCTGCTGCGCTTCGCCAGGGCCGGGCTCGCCGTCGCCCTGCTGCGCGGTCGGACGTACCTGTCCCTGGGCGGAGTCTCGATGGGGATCGCCGGGTCCATCGTCGACCACGGCTTCTTCGAGAGCTATCTCGGCATGCGGGTGCAGTGCGTCGACATGACCGAGCTGATCCGCCGCATGGAGCAGGGCATCTACGACCACGAGGAGTACGGCCGGGCGCTCGCCTGGGTGCGGACGCACTGCGTCGAGGGCGCCGACCCCAACCCGCCCGAGATCCAGCGCGGCCGGGCACAGAAGGACGCCGACTGGCAGACCTGCGTGCGGATGACCCTGATCGCCCGGGACCTGATGCGCGGCAACCCGAAGCTCGCCGACGCCGGGTTCGCCGAGGAGGCGGCCGGGCACGACGCGCTGGCCGCCGGCTTCCAGGGGCAGCGGCAGTGGACCGACTTCCTGCCCAACGGCGACGTCACCGAGGCCCTGCTGAACTCGTCGTTCGACTGGAACGGCGTGCGCGCGCCGATCGTGTTCGCCACCGAGAACGACAGCCTGAACGCGGCCACGATGCTGCTGGGCAACCTGCTCACGCACACCGCACAGGTGTTCGCCGACGTCCGCACGTTCTGGAGCCCGCAGGCCATGAACCGGGTGACCGGCCGGATGCTGCCGCCGGGCCACCGCGGCGAGCTCGGCGTGATCCACCTGACCAACTCCGGCGCCGCCGCCCTGGACGCGACCGGCGAGATGCGCCGCAACGGCCGGCCGGCGATGAAGCCGCACTGGGAGATCGACGACGAGGACGTGGCCGCCGCGCTCGCCGCCACCCGCTGGCACCCGGCACTGCTCGGCTACTTCCGTGGCGGCGGCTTCTCCTCCCGGTTCGTCTCCCGCGGCGGGATGCCGCTGACGATGAGCCGGATCAGCCTGGTCGCGGGCGTCGGGCCCGTGCTGCAGCTGGCCGAGGGGTGGTCCGTCGACCTACCTGCCGAGATCCACGACGTACTCGACCGGCGCACCGACCCGACCTGGCCAACCCACTGGTTCGTCCCTCGGCTCACCGGCGAGGGCGCGTTCGCCGACGTCTACAGCGTTATGGCGAACTGGGCAGCCAACCACTGCGCGATCAGCTACGGCCATATCGGGGCGGACCTCGTGGTTCTGGCCGCCCTGCTGCGCATCCCGGTCCACATGCACAACCTCCCCCCGGAACAGCTGTGGCGGCCGAGTATGTGGACGACGCTGGGAACAGCCGACCCGGAGGGCGCGGATTTTCGGGCGTGCGCGCTGCTGGGCCCGCTGTACCGCTGAGACGCCCCGGGAGGACCGGAGACCGTGGAGCTGCTGCTCGGGCTGGACATCGGCACGTCGAGCTCGAAAGGGGTGCTGGTCTCGCCGGACGGCACGGTGGTGGCGCGGGCCGAGCGGGCGCACGCCACCAGCTACCCGCGCCCCGGCTGGGCCGAGCACGACCCGGAGGCGGTCTGGTGGGCCGACACCGTCGCGATCTGCCGGGAGCTGACCAACGCCACCACGCCCGAGGGCGGCCATGCCGGCGGCCCCACCGGCGGCCAGATCGCCGGGGTCTGCGTCAGCGGCATCGGCCCGTGCCTGCTGCCCGTGGCCGCCGACGGCAGCCCGCTGCGCCCGGCGATCCTCTACGGGATCGACACCCGCGCCCACGTGGAGATCGCCGAGCTGACCGAGCGGTTCGGGGCCGAGGCGATCCTGCGCCGCTGCGGGTCGGCGCTGAGCTCCCAGGCGGTCGGCCCGAAGCTGGCGTGGCTGCGCCGGCGCGAGCCGGATGTCTGGGCGCGCACCGCCGGGTTCCACATGGCCAGCTCGTTCATCGTGCACCGGCTGACCGGGGCGTACGTCCTCGACCACCACTCGGCCAGCCAGTGCGACCCGCTGTACGACCTCGCCGGCCAGGACTGGGCCGAGGACTGGGCCGCCGAGGTCGCCCCCGGCCTGCGGCTGCCCGAGCTGCGCTGGCCGGCGGAGGTCGTCGGCACGGTGAGCCCGGCCGCGGCCGCCGCGACCGGGCTGCCAGCCGGCACGCCGGTAACCGCCGGCACGATCGACGCCTGGGCCGAGGCGCACAGCGTCGCCGCCACCGCGCCGGGCGACGTCATGGTCATGTACGGCACGACGCTGTTCGTCATCGCCGGGGTCACCCAGCCGCGCCCCGACCCGGCCCTGTGGAGCACCGTCGGCCTCGAGCCGGACAGCCGCTGCCTGGCCGGCGGCATGGCCACCTCCGGCGCGCTCACCCAGTGGGTCGCGGACCTCGCCGGCGGCAAGGCGCACGCCGACCTGCTCGCCGCGGCGGCCCGGCTGCCGGCCGGCGCGGAGGGGCTGCTCGTCCTGCCGTACTTCGCCGGCGAGCGCACGCCCCTGTACGACCCGGACGCCCGCGGGCTGATCCTCGGCCTGACCATGCGGCACGGCGCCGCCCACCTCTACCGCGCGGTGCTGGAGGCGACCGGCTACGGCCTGCGCCACATCCTGGAGGCGCTCGCGGAAGCCGGCGCCCGGCCGCGCCGGCTGGTGGCCGTCGGCGGCGGCACCAGGCAGCGGCTGTGGCCCCAGATCGTCGCCGACATCACCGGAATGGCCCAGGAGGTCCCGCGCGAGCGGATCGGCGCCTGCTTCGGCGACGCCCACCTGGCCGGCATCGGCGTCGGCCTCGCCCGCGACCCGGCCACCTGGAACGACGTCGAGGAGACGGTCGAACCGGACGAAGCCGTCCGCGACCGCTACGAGCACCTGTACCAGCTGTACCGCTCGCTTTACCCGGCCACCCGGGCCCAGGCGCACGCGCTGGCCCGGCTGCAGAACGAGTCCGCCGCGCCAGGCGGCCGGCGCGGCGGCGGCGCCGCCCGAGCAGGAAGGGGCACCTGATGGGTGACCAGGACGATGCCGGCACCGCGGCCGGCCGGGCCCGCTTCCGGCGGGTCGTCACCGGGCACGACGAGCGCGGGCGGGCGGTGTTCCTCGCCGACGGGCTGGTCGAGCCGGTGACGGCGCGCCTGGTCGAGACGGTCTTCCACCCGCTGTGGCGGGGCGACGCGGCGCCGGTCTTCCCGGCCGGCCAGCACGACGGCCCGAACACGTCGTTCTTCCCGCCGCCCGGCGGCTTCCGGTTCTTCGTCTTCGAGCTGCCGCCCGGCGGGAGCCCACCGCCGCCGCAGGACGACGCCGAACTCGCCGCGGCCGTCCAGGAGATGGATGAGAAGCTGCCCGGCCTGCGCGAGGTCTTCACCGACCCCGAGCCGGGGATGCACCGGACCGACACCCTCGACCTGCAGGTGGTGCTGTCCGGCGAGGTGACCCTGGAGCTCGACGACGGGGCGCGGACCGTGCTGCGGGCCGGCGACGTCAACATCCAGAACGGCACCCGCCACCGCTGGTCCAACCAGTCCGCCGAGACCGCCGTGGTGCTCTGCGTCGTCCTCGGCGCCAGCCGCGCGCCAGCCGCCGGCGAGGGCGGATAGCGGCGACAGCGGCCGGTTAGGTCAGCCGCAGCGGCCTGGTCGCGGTGGTCGACGCGTCGGCCGGGCTGCCCGTGGTGGTGGGCGGGACGGGCGCGTGCGGGTCGGTCGTCGGGAAGGGCGGGAACGAGGCCTCGTCCGGCGCTGGCCCGCGGCCACGGCGGGCGCTGCTGGCGGCGGCGGTGACGACGGCGCCGATGGTGATGGACGCCATCAGCACGACGCTGGGCTCGGCCACCGCCCGGAACCGGGTGTTGCCGTAGACCAGCGCGGAGGTCACGGACAGCACGAGCGGGGTGGCGAGCAGCGGGAGCACCGGGCGCCGGCGCCGCCAGGCCAGGCCGACACCCACCGCGCCGAGCGGGGCCAGGCACCACAGCGAGACGATGGCGACCTTGGTGATCTCCTCCGGGCGTGCCTCGATCGTGTCGAGCCTCGCCTGCTGCCAGGGGCGGAACACGCCCCAGGTCCGGCCGAGCCGGGCGGCGGAGACCACGGGAAGCCGGTCGGAGTTATCGCCGATGTAGTCCAGCGCGGCCTCCCGGAAGGCCCTGTCCCGCTGGGACACCTCGGTCGGCGGGTCGGGCACGAGGGTGTCCGCGCAGGGCAGCGACCACCAGCCGATGAAGTCGCCGTGGTAGGTGGCGTCGCAGTGGGTCACCGCGAGCGTCACGCCCAGGCCGCTGGAGATGAACTCCGGTTCCTCGAACCGGGACAGGTTGTAGCCGACCCACGGGGAGATGGCCGCGGCGCTGACCCCGGCGGCGATCCCGAGATAGCCGAGCCGGCGGCGCCAGGACAGCGCCGGCAGCCGCAGCACCAGCGGGGTGACCAGGAGGATGGCGAGCAGCGCCAGCTCGGCGCGGGTGAGCATGGCGGCGGCCAGCGCCAGCGCCACCCAGACGACGTCGATCGGCCGCCGCCGGTCCCACAGCCGGTAGCAGGCGAGCATGACCAGCGCGCAGGCGAGAATGCCCGGCGTCTCGGACATCACCAGCGGGTCGGGCAGCCACATGCCCGGGTAGACCGCGGCGATGGTGGCGGCGACGAGCCCGGTCGCCGGCCCGGCGATCCGGCGGCCGGCAAGCCCGACGACGAGCACCGAAAGCGCGCCGATCCCGCAGAGGAAGATCTGGTGGTCCAGGAAGCCGCGCAGCCCGAACAGCGACGGGATCGCCAGCAGCAGGCTGGTCATCGGGGGGTGCTGTGCGTCCGGGACGTAACGGTCGTCGTTGATGAGGTCGTACGGGTTCGGCCAGCCCCGGCCATCGACGAGCAGGTTCGCGGCGTGGTGGTAATAGAAGGCGTCACCGGCGATCTCCATCGGGTGCCGCCAGGCGAACAGGTACCACAGCCGCAGCCCGAGCGCGCCCGCGACGATCAGCCCCAGGGCGCTCCACCACAGCCATCGCCGCCGGCCGCTGAGCCGCTGGCCGGCCGAGCCCAGGCCGGCCTCGCCCGCCAGTTCCGCGCGCCGCCGACGGGCGTGGTGCCGGCCGGGACGGTGGCGGCCGGCGGCGTCGCCTGCAGACCCGTGCCCATCCGCCGCCTCCTGCTGGTCGGCTCGGACAAATGGGCCCGCGTCGCCCATTTCCTCGTTCGCCATCCGCCCTCCCCAATCGGTCGCGGCCCCGCGGTCTGGCGACAGCCGGCATGCGATCACACCGGACGCGAATCCGGCGGATTCACCGAAAAGGGTAGGGAAGGGCACTGACCGCCCATCACCGGGGGAGGACGACGCTGCCGCCTGACCGTCCGGCCAGGCCTGGCCCAGTGCCGACCAGACCGGGTCGATATGGCACAAATACCCATGAAGCGGGTTGATGCCTCAAAGACAACCGGCGCACAACCAGCGGGCGCTCTCAGGAGTCCGACTCAACGCGGGGGCCGGACCCGCCGGCCCGGGGGGACAGGCAGATAGGACGGCCCATGGCACTGGTCGGACCCGAGCCGGGCAGCGGCACCCTGGTCACCCACGTCGGCGGCGCCGAGATAACCGTCCGGCCGCAACCACCGGCGAGTCGCGGCGAGCCACCGGTCGTCCTGCTCCGCCTGGTATCGCCGATGTTCGACACCCTGGCGGTCGCCTACCTCGACCCGGCGGAGGCGCGGGCGCTAGCCCGAGTCCTCCTCGCCGCCGCCGACAAAGCCGACCCCACCGGCCCCGGCGGCTGGCGCACACCACCACGCGGATAGCCGGCGCGGGCGCCGACCCACCGGATTGCCGGCGCCGACGACTGTCGGCACTACGCACGCCCACCGGTGCCACGATCGACGTGATCCAGCGCGGCCTGGTCGGCGCAGAACAGGACGATCAGCTCCTCGCGGACCGGACGCAGCTCGTCGTGGAACGCGCCGGCAGCTGACCGGCTGCGGTGGCTGTGGCCACCGACGCACGCTGTACGGCGACGGCCACAGCCACGGGCCACCAAGACCGTCGGACCGTCCCCGACCGCGTGTCGCTCACGCCTTGGCGGGACGCTCTATCACCCAGGCATCCACCGCCGCGTCGAATAGCCGCGTCGACCCCCGCGGCCGGCGCTCGGCTCGGCCCGACCGCAGCGCGAGCTTCAGCTGGGTGCTCAGTTCGCCGCGCGCCTGGACGAAGAGCGTCCGGTAGATCGTCTCGTGCGACACGCGCATCTCCGGGTCGTCCGGGAAGTCCTTCTCCAGCCGATTCGACACCTGTTCGGGCGAGAAGTCGGCCGCGAGCCGCTCCGCCACCGCGTCATGCAGCCGGGCGTGCATCTCCAGCCTGAACGCCTTCGGCCGCCGCCGCTGCTCGTCGGCGCGTCTCTGCGCGTCCGCGGCACGGTATCCAGTATTGCCGCCGTTACGCGACACCTCACGGCTGATCACCGACTGGTTCCGGCACAGCCGCGCCGCGATCACCCGGTGTGACAGCTTCTCAGCCAAGCCCCTCGAGATCGACTCCCGCTCTTCCAAGGTCAACTCGACGCCGCGCACTCAGCCCTCCGATCGGTGGATCACCTTTCTACCAGGACTGATGCACTGATCATCTGAGGCCGCCGAGAGCAGCCATGAGGAAATGAGAACGGCAACGACAATTACAGGAGCGACGGCTGCTATACCTGGTGAATGCCCCGATACAGAATGTCTCTGACCATCGTTTGCGTCCAGGCGAAATGGTGTATGACCGACTTGCGCAGTTCTGGGCCAGCGGGCAGCACCTCGTCCACGGTTTCGGACATCAGCTCGAGCCAGCGCTGGCGGTGCACGTCGCGGATGCCGAGCCCGGAATGGCTGCACGCGTCATGTGAGCATCCTCGTTCTGGCGGCGCGCCAGAACGGGCCGAAATGCCGATCTGGATGGTTCCAGTCCCGCTGACGCGAGGGAAGACGCCGGTGGGCGGGTAGGCTGCCGGGAACGACGGTGGCCTACCCGCCCACCACCGGGGCATTAGCCCGGGCTTGGGTTGGGCGACGTGGCCGGTGTCTCCGGTGGGCCGGTCGTCGGCGCCTCGGGCGCCGCGGTGAACTCCCTCATCCGGGCGAGGGCGTCCGCCAGGTTCTTCTGCGCCTCGCCATAGGCGACCCAGTCCGGCGGGTTCCTGGACAGGGCCTCCTCGCTGGCCGTCGCGGCCGCCTGGGCGTCGAGGATCGCCTGGCGCAGCGCCGGGTCCAGCTCACCGCCGCCGCCCGTGGGCGGGCTCGGCGGCGGTGACTCGCCGCCCTCCGGCGGGGTGGCCGGTGGCGTCTGCGGTGGCGTGGTCGGCTCCTCGCCACCGCCGCCACCCCCACCGGTGCCGGCACCCGCGGCGGCGGCGCCGGCCCCGGGGCCGAACACCTCGTCGAGCGCATCCTGGAGCGACTCCGCCAGGGCGACCTTGTTCCCGTAGGCCACGGCGACGCCGCGCAATGTCGGGAATCCCGTCGCGCTGTTCGCCTGCACCACGTAGTACGGCTCGATGTAGACGAGGCCGCCGGCAACCGGGAGTGTGAGCAGATTGCCCTCGATGGTCTGCAACGTGCCGGCCGGGCCGCCTCGCCACAGGGTCAGCGTTTCCGCGGCGTTCGTCTCTATCTGGTTCTGGATCTGGGCCGGGCCCTCGATCGTCACGCCCTGCGGTAGCCGCAGCAGCTGGAACTGGCCGTAGTTGTCCGGGTCGCTGGACACCGCCAGGTAGGCGGCCAGCTTCGACGACCGCCGCGAGATCAGCGGGGTGGTCAGGTTGAACGACGGCTCGTCCCGGCCGTAGAGCTGGCTGTAGACGTAGAACGGCGGCTGGTCACGCTCGGGGTTGCTCGGGTCCGGCGAGACGCTCCAGAAGTCCGCCTGGGAGTAGAAGTCGCGCGGGTTCGTGACGTGGTACTCCGCGAGCACGTCGCGCTGCACCTTGAACAGGTCCTCGGGGTAGCGGAAGTGCTCGCGCAGCTTGGGCGGGATCTCCGAGCTCGGCCGCACGGTGCCGGGGAAGGCCCGCATCCAGGTCCGCAGGACCGGGTCCTCCTCGTCGAACGCGTACAGCGTCACCGTCCCGTCGTAGGCGTCGACGGTCGCCTTCACCGAGTTGCGGATGTAGTTGACCTGGTTCGCCGCCTGCTGCACACGGTTCCCCCGCTCGCCGGTGACCGCATCGGCGGTCACCTCACCGAGGGTGTTGCGGTCGGAGTACGGGTATCCGTTCGATGCCGTGTAGCCGTCAATGATCCAGATGACTCGGCCGTCGACCACGGCGGGGTACGGGTCGCCGTCGAGCGTGAGCCAGGGCGCGACCTTCTGCACCCGGTCGCGCGGGTTGCGCTCGTAGAGGATCCGCGAGTCGTCGGTGATGTCCGAGGAGAACAGGATGTTCTTGTCGCCGAAGTGGATCGCGAACAGGAGCCGGTTGAACGACGAGCCGAGCGAGACGCCACCGGACCCGTCGTAGCTGGTGGTGTTGTCATCCTGGCCCTGCCCGGCCGGGCCGTCGATCTCCGGCTGGCGGGTGCCGACGATCGAGTACTCCGGCGACATCTCGCCGAAGTAGATCCGGCTCTCGTCGATGTCGAGCGGGCCGACCGGCGGAAGGTTGCCCTCCTGGAAGATCGGCAGGCCGTCGACGACGGTGTTGGCCGGCGCGGCCACGAAGCCCCTGCCGTGCGTGTAGGTGAGGTGATCGTTGATCCAGTTCCGCTCGGACAGGCCGTTCAGGTCGAGCTCGCGCGCCGAGACGACATAGTCCCGGGTGACCCGCTCACCGTTCTCGTCGACGATCGTGTACCGGTCGACGTCCAGGCTGTCCGGGAAGCCGTAGTAGCCGCGGATCTGCTGCTTCTGCCGGAAGGTGCGGGTGAGGTGGTTCGGGTCGAGCAGGCGGACGTTCGAGATGGTGCCGGTGTCCGCGGCGACCTGTTCGGCGGTGATGTCCTCGGCCGCGTCGTAGGCCTCCGGCTCGATGTCGGCGATGCCGTACGCCTGGCGGGTGGCGTCGATGTTGCGCTGGATGTAGGGCGCCTCGCGGGACGCCTCGTTCGGCTTGACCTGGAACTGCTGGACGATCGCCGGGTAGATGCCGCCGATGACGACCGAGCTCAGCACGAGGATCCCGGCCGCGAGCAGCGGCAGCGTCCAGCCGCGCTGGAAGATGTTGTAGATGAACAGCACGGCGCAGGCCAGCGAGATGAACAGAAGGATCAGCTTCGCCGGCAGCACCGCGTGCACGTCCGTGTACGAGGCGCCCGTGGACACCCCGCGCGAGGAGAAGACCAGCCCGAACCGGTCGAGGTAGTACGCCCAAGCCTTCAGCAACGCCAGCAGGCCGAGCAACACCGACAGGTGGGCCTTCGCGGCCGGGCTGACCCGCTGGCCGCCGCCGGCGTCCTGGATCCGGATCCCGCCGAACAGGTAGTGCGTGATGACCGCCACCAGCAGCGAGATGACGACCGCGGTCAGCAGGAAGCCGAGCAGGAATCGCTGGAACGGGTAGGTGAACGCGTAGTAGCTGATGTCCCGGTTGAACTGCGGGTCCTTGATCCCGAACGGCTGGCCGTTGACCCACAGCAGCCAGGTCCGCCACCGCCCGGCCGCGGACAGCCCGGCGACGAGGCCGAACACCGCGCTCACCGCGAGCAGGATGACCAGCAGGTATGGCTCGATCGCCGTCCGGTAGCGCTCCAGGTTCCGTTGCTCGATGGTCAGCGGGCCAACCGTCGGCCGCAGCTTGTAGGCGAGCACCAGGTTCGTGCCGACGGCGAGCGCCATCACCGCGCCGAAAAGCACGAACAGCAACACCCTGGTCCACAGCACGGTGGTGAAGACCTTGCTGAAGTTGACGGACCGGTAGAACAGCAGGTCGGTGTACACCGGCGTCAGGGCGAAGAACAGGATCAGGAGCAGCAGGAAGACAAGGAGCGGCACGATCACGCGTGGCCGAGTCACGAACAGTCGGCGGGTTGCGGCTGCCACTGGCTCCTCCGCGTGATCAGGCAGGCTCCTAAAGATCCAGACGGTGACGAGCACCGGACGTGCGCCAGGAGCGGGCCGCGCACGCCTGCGGGTAGCGGTTATGGGCCACGCCGATACCGCCTCCCAGGGCAACCTACGCCAGGCGTCCGGGCGATCAGAGAGGATAGGTCGGTGACGAGCCCCAACATCACGGAGTTGGCCTCGGTGGTACTCGAGGTCGAAGCCCACGTGGCGCAGGGTGGCTGGAACCAGCCGGCCAAGGTCTACGCGCTGGCCGACACGGCCGACCTGCTGGCCAGGGAGCCGAGCCTGGCCCCGCACATCGGTGACGCTCCGCCCGGCTCGCTCACTCCGGTCGAGCAGGAGCCGCTGCCGGTTGGTCGCCTCGACGAGGTCCTGGCCAGCATCTACTGGCCGCCGGAGGTGCTGGGCTGCGTCCTGGTCACCGAGCTCGTCGTGCTGCCGCCGAGCGCCGAGCAGGAGGCCCCGTACGACGAGCGGGAGATCGAGCTGTGGGCGACGAACCACCCGGAGCGCCAGGACGTGCGGCTCGCGGTGGCCGTGACCCGCGCCGGCGAGCACGCGTCCTGCCTGCGCCGCCGCAATGACGAGAGCGAGGTCGTGCTCGACCCCGACCTGGCCGACAACCTCATCGACGGCCTGTTCGCCACCTTCCGCTAGCCCGGCGGCGGTCCTCGTCGGCCTGGCCGCGCGCCGCTGGCCGCCCGCGCGGCTGGCGGACCGCGCGGCTGGCGGCGCGGGCGGTCAGCAGGTCGGGATCGATGCGGCGTCCGGGCCGCCGAGCTTCTCCAGCGCGTCGATCGCGCCGGACAGCGTCTCGACCCTGATCAGGGTGAGGTCGTCGCCCGCCATCCGCCGGGCGTCGGTGCAGTTGGCGGCGGGGACGAGGAACACGCTCGCGCCCCAGTCCCGGGCGCCGAGCACCTTCTGCTGGATGCCGCCGATCGGCCCGACGTTGCCGGCCGAGTCGATCGTGCCGGTCCCGGCGATGCTGCGACCGCCGGTGAGCTCGCCGGGCGTGAGCAGGTCGACGATGCCGAGCGCGAACATCAGTCCGGCGCTCGGGCCGCCGACGTCGGAGATGCTGATCCGGACCGTGAACGGGTAGGTCCGCTTCTCCGTCGTGATGATGCCGATGATCGGCCGCTTCGGGTCGTCCTCCGCCGCCCCGGTGGTGATGACCACGGTGTCGGTGGTCTCGCCGCGGCGATAGGTGACCTTCACGTCGTCGCCCGGGCTGACCTTGCCGATCTCGGCGCGCAGCTGGGCCTGGTCGGTGACCGCGAGGCCGTCGACCTCGGTGATGAGGTCACCCGGCTCGAGCTTGCCCTTCGCGGGTGAGGACGAGGGCACCTCGGCCACCGCGACCGAGGTCCCGGTCGGCTCGATGCCCAGCTCCGCCAGGGCCGCCGCGGTGGCCTGGTCCTGCGAGTCCGCCATGGCCCGGGCGTTCTCCTGGCGGATCTCCTCGCGGCTGAGCTCGGGCGGCTCCACCAGCTCGCGCGGGACGACGGCGTCGTCGCCGTCCAGCCAGTCACCGAGCGCCTCGATCAGGTTGAGCCGCGGGGTCTCCTCGACCGTGGTGAGCGCGAGCCGCCCGTCGGTGGGGTAGGTCTCGCGGCCGTCGATCTCGATCAGCGGCACGCCCTGCACGTCGCCCAGGGTGTCGGTGACCGGGCCAGGGGCGAGGGTGACGAACGGCACGGGCAACCAGAGACCGACCACGCCCAGCGTCAGCGCGAGCGCGGACGCGACGACAAGAGTCTGCTTGCGCCGGGCCATGGCCGCAGTCTACGTATCAGCGGATCTCCGGACGGCTCGCCCAGCCAGGGTGACCCCGGGCTGGGCGACGCGACCGGCCGGCTCAGCCGTCGGTGGCCGGCGTGCGCTCGGCGCCTTCCGGCGCCGCCTGGGCGCCTTCGTCGGACTCGTCCGCCACCATCGACCGGGCCGGCGAGACCGCCGGCACGTCCTCAGCCGGGGCGGCCTGGGGGGGGCTGGGTGGTTTACACATCGC
>JADGHD010000758.1 GCA_019689615.1 Frankia sp.
CCGGGCCCGGGGTCGCCGGTCCGGTTGGCGCGTGGTTGCTCGGCGGCGGAGCCCGGCGAGCCACCGCCAGCCCCTTGGCCTCCGCGACGCTCCCGGCCTGCGGGTGGGCCAGGAGTCGCCGCGGTGGGCCCTCCACGACCGGCCGTGATACCCGCCAGGTTGACGCCTGAACGGGGTCGGCTGGTCACAATACGCAATGCCCTTGGCGCGGGATGGCCCCAGCGCCAAATGTCCTCATTTTCTCGTGCCAACCGAGCCGATCAGGCCGCCGGTGGGGTGTGCGGATGGCGCCCACCGCCACGGTCGAGCCGTCCCGGGCCCGGCTGGCCGAGCAGGGCCAGCACCGCTGACCATGCTCGGATCATCAAAGCCGTGCGAAGGATACGGGTTCCGCCGGCCCCCGGCCACATTCGCCGTGGTCCCGGCGGTGTCTGTCCGCAATCCTTGGGCACGCCCGGCCGCGACCGTGGCCGGAATCACAGGAAATCAGAGGTAGAGCCCGGTCAACCCATCATCAAGCCGCTCCGCCGCGACCGCGTGGACGTCACGTTCCCGCATCAACACGTAGGTCGATCCGTGCAGCTCAACCTCGGCGCGGTCCTCGGGATCGAACAGCACCCGGTCGCCGACCTGGATGGTCCGGACAGCGGTGCCCACCGCGACAACATCCGCCCAGGACAGGCGCTTACCCATCCTTGCCGTGGGCGGGATCACAATGCCGGCCTTGGACCGGCGGTCGACGGAGTCCTCCCGAGGCTCGACAAGGACACGGTCATGCAGCAGCCTGATCGGCAGCGAGCCGGCTCGCATGTCGATACCGGCCGCCGTGCTGCCGACGCCGTTAGCACGGCCGGAAGCATTGGTCACGCGCGCGAGACTACCCCGGCGTGCCGGGGCGGTGCGGGGCCTCTTCCACGAGATCCGCGGGCAATGCCGGCCGCGCGCCGGCCCCTGCGCCGTTGACCTGCGCATTGATCGCCAGGCGCGCAAGGGGTCAACCCGAAGGAGGCGAGCTTCCCAACACGGTATAAGCTGCCGCCCATCACCCGGAGTCGGGCAACCCACCCCGGGGCGCGGGAGGACCGCGCACGTCGGATCGGCGCTCGCAGGCCCGGCGCAGCCGGCCCGTCACGCGCAGACGGGCCGTCGGCCAACGACGGAGCTCACGGACGGGGCACAAGCATGGCACTCCGAATCAGCGTGGACCTGGACGGCCTGCGCTGGGCAGACCTGTTCCGGTTCGTCGACCTTGCCCGCAACGGCGGGATCGGGCCGGACGACACCGTCGACGTGATCACCTACGGCAGTGACCCGATGTCGGTGAGCCTGTCGGCGCGGATCTTCCCGTCGACGGAGAGCGGCTTCCTGTCCGTCGAGCCCGAGCAGGCGCCGGCGGACAACCACCGGCCGGCCCCGCTGTCGATCAGCGCCGGGCCGTCGGCCAACGGCGCCTCGCCGTTCGGCTACGACAACTCCCAGGACCGGAGCGCGTCGCAGAACGGCTCGCACTACCCGTCGTTCGACGGCGGCGCCCCCGAGCGGCCGTCCGCGCCGCCGCCCAGCGGGCTGCCGTACGGCGGCTACGACCAGTCCGCGGCCGACCGCGGGGCGCCGGGCGCGCCGGGTGGCTACCCGCAGTTCGACGGGCAGCAGGACCGGCTGGGCGGGGCGCCGGGCGGGCAGTACGCGGGCTTCGAGCCGGCGTTCGACCGGTCCGGGCAGCCGAAGGACATGGCCGGCGGGCAGAACGGCGTCGACAGCCCGTACATCGAGGAGTTCGCCCGGCTGCAGGAGGGCCTGATGCGCCAGGTCCGCCGCAACGACGAGGTCCGTCCGGAGCGGGCGTAGCCAGGTTGGGGTGGTCCCGCCCGCGAGGCCCGCGCGCTGATGGTGCATGCTGGCCGTAATGGAGGAAAAGGACCTTTCCGACGTCGAGCGTTATCACGGCCGACTGTGCTCCGAACTGGACATCATCCGCAGCGGTCCGGTTCTGGCTGGCCCGCGCACGATTGAGCACATTCGGTCACTGCTGGCGCTCATCGACCTCCATCAGCCGAACGAGTTCGAGATCTGCCTCGGCTGCGACCGGTTGTGGCCGTGCGCCTCGGTGATCGCGGTTACCGGGATCCCCGACGAGCTGCCGCCGTCCGACCGGGAGTTCGGCCGACCGCGCCCGCTGCCCGGCACCCCTGGCAGGTCGGCCAGCACTGGCCCGCGCCCGGTCGCCAGCCCGCCGGCGCAGCGGGAGCCCGCCGCGCCGGCCCCCGTCGGGCAGCCGGCCGGCCGTCCGATGCCCGGCACGCTGCCCGAGCCGCCAGCCGCACGCTTCCCGATCACCAGGCCCCAGCCGCCGGGTGTGTCCGGCCCAGCGCCCGCGG
>JADGHD010000759.1 GCA_019689615.1 Frankia sp.
GACGGCGGGGTGTGCTCCCCCGACGGCCCGCCCTGGCCGGGCACGCCGCCGCCCCGGTCCGAGCGGGTGCTGTGGTCCGCGGCCGGCTCCTCGCCCGCGCCGCCCGCCCCGGCCGCAACACCCGCGGGAATGTCGGCCACGTCGCCCCACCTCTCCCTGCTGCCGGCCCGCCGTGCGGCCAGGTCGGCCCCGCACCGGAACCAGGCCGGACCGGTCCCGGGCCAGACCTGTTGTCCGGGGTAGAGCAGTTGCCCGGCCAGAGGTTGTTCCGTCGGACACCGTCCGTTGACCCGGGCCGTGCGTGCCCAGGCCGGCATGCCCGGACTGCGCGCCCCCGGACCCTGTCCCCGGATGATGTCCCCGGACCGACCCCGGCCGTACGGATGCGTCCCCAGATCGTGCGTCTCAGATCCCGGTCGGCCAGCCTCCGGCGTTCGAACGTATGTTCGCATTCTAAGTCATCGGACGAACAACCGCCAACCCCGGACTGCCTGCGCAGTGGCGGACCACGGCCTGCCCGGGCGGCCGAGCGCCCAGGCAACGGCCAGGGCAAGATAGTTACCTTGGCGAAATAACTACCTGGCCCGCCGCGTTGTCGTGGGCTGGAGGTAGACGCATGACGGTGGCGGCAGGACGGGAGACGACGATCGAACCGCAGGGCGCACCGGCACCGAACGGGACCGCGAACGCGACCACGCCGGCAGGACGGGCGACCGCGAACGCGCCAACCGGGCCGGCGGGCGCGGGGACGGCGACAGACCTGGCGGACGCGGCGGCGAGGACCGGACGGGCCGGCCCGACAGCGCCGACGGGCCCAGCAGCCGCGGGCGAGCGGACCGGCCCGGCCGCCACGCCGGCGCAGCGGGGCCGGGCGACCGCGGCAGCGCAGCGGGCCTCGACGACCGCAGCGGCGGGCCAACAGCCGACGGCCGCGGCAGCGCCGACAGCGGGCGCGGCGGCGCCAACCGGCGCGACGGCGAGGGCGGGGGCCGCTGGTCAGGCCCGCGGCGGCACGTTCGCCTCGCTGCGGATCCCGAACTACCGCCGCTACATGCTCGGCCAGACGATCTCCTGGTGCGGCCGGTGGACTCAGATCATCGCGCTGGGCTGGCTGGTGCTCTCGCTCGGCGCGTCCGGGACGGTGCTCGGCGCCGTCACCGCCGCCCAGTTCGTGCCGGTGCTGCTGTTCGGCCCGTACGGCGGCCTGGTCGCGGACCGGTACAACAGCCGTCACCTGCTGATCACCACGAACGCCATGGTGGGCGTGCTCGCCACGGTGCTCGGCCTGCTGGTCGTCACCGACGTGGTGCGGCTGTGGATGGTGGTCGTCTACGCGGTCTGCTTCGGCGCCATCCAGGCCCTGGACAACCCGGCGCGGCAGACCTTCGTCCCGGAGATCGTCGACCCGGCGACCCTGCCGAACGCGGTGTCGCTGAACTCGGTGGTCACCAACGCCGCCCGCATCATCGGCCCCGGCATCGCCGGCGCCGTGATCGCGCTGGCCGGCACCGGGGCGTGTTTCCTGCTCACCGGCCTGACGACGGTGGCGGTCGTGCTCACGCTGACCCGGATGGACACCGCGGCGCTGCGGCCAGCCCCGCAGGTGGCCCGGGCCCCCGGGCAGATCCGGGAGGGCTTCGCCTACGCGATGCGCACCCAGGCGATCCGGATCCCGCTGCTGATGATGGTCATCACCGGCATGCTCACCTACGAGTTCAACGTGGTTCTGCCGCTGGTCGCGCGCGAGACGTTCCACGGCGACGCCGGCACGTACAGCCTGCTCACCGGCGCGATGGGCGCCGGAGCGGTGGCCGGCGGACTGGGGGTGGCGCGCTGGCGGCTGACCGGCGCCCGGGCGCTCGTCACGATCTCGGCAACGTTCGCCGCGCTGCTGCTGCTCGCCGCGATCGCCCCGACCCTGCCACTGGCCGTCGCCGCGCTCGTGGCCACCGGCGCCGCCAGCGTCGCGCTGATCGCGACCGGCAGCTCCACCGTGCAGATGGCCGCCGAGCCGCGGATGCGCGGCCGGGTCATGGCGCTGTGGACGATGACCTTCCTCGGCACCACCCCGCTCGGCGGCCCGATCGCCGGCTGGGTCTCCGAGGCCTTCGGCGCCCGCTACGGCCTGGTCCTGGCCGCCGCCGCGGCAGCCGTCGCGGCGGCCCTTGGCCTGGCATCGCTGCGCCGCAGCGAGCACGCGCCCGCTGTCGCCGCGGCCCCCAGCCTGGCCAACGACTAGCCGCCCGCGCGCCAGGGGAAGCCGGCAGCCTGCTCCCCGGGCGCGCGCCGCGCTCGACGTGGCGGGGCCTGTCGACGGCGCTGGCGTTCGCTGCTCCCCGGGCGCGCGCCGCGCTCGAGCCCGAGACACCCACTCCCC
>JADGHD010000760.1 GCA_019689615.1 Frankia sp.
GTGTCCGGTGGGCCGGGCGGCTCGAAGCCGGGGGCATCCCAGGGCAGGCCCTCTCCGCGGCGGTGCCGGGGGCGGCGCGCGTCGCGGCGGCGGGCCAGCCAGGCGTCCACGAACAGCCGCTCCCCCGGCGCCAGCGTGGCGATGACCGCCGCCGGTGGCGGGCCGGCGTACACCCCGACGACGTACGGCTCGCCAGCGATCCGGCTGATCATGCTCTCCGGCAGCCGGACCAGCGCCAGCCGCGGCGGGTAGGCCTGCTCGATCTCGACCAGGCGGGCGAGCACGTCGAGGGCGGCCGGCGGCTCGGGCCCGCCTGCCTCGGGCGGGCGGTCGCACGGCGGCTCGGGCAGCTCGGCCGGGGCCGGCGGCCCGGTGGTCCCCGGCCCGAGCACGACCAGCAGCTCCTGGCCGGCGCTCGCCATGGGCGCCGCCCGCGCGCCGTCCGCCGGCTGACCGGTCACCGGGCCCACCTCCCGCCAGCACGGTAGCGCGCGCCGGAATGCCGCCCGGAGCCTGTGCTGGCGGGCCGGACAGGCGCAAGCGGCGGGCC
Organism: Frankia sp.; assembly: GCA_019689615.1. Taxonomy (GTDB): domain Bacteria; phylum Actinomycetota; class Actinomycetes; order Frankiales; family Frankiaceae; genus Pseudofrankia. The sequence continues at coordinate 551 of JADGHD010000760.1, forward strand.
CGTGCCAGCCGACGGTGGGAGGATGGGGCGGACGGGACGGAGGCGACCAGCGTGACGGACGATCCGATGGACGGCCCGGCCGGCGGGCGCGGTGGCGCCGACGGGGCCGATGCCACCGCGGCCACCGCGCGGATTCCGCTGTTCCCGCTCGGCACGGTCCTGCTGCCAGGGCTGCTGCTGCCGCTGCAGGTCTTCGAGCCCCGCTACCGGCAGCTCGTCGCAGAGCTGCTGGCCATGCCGGATGACCAGGCGCGCCAGTTCGGGGTGGTCGCGATCCGCCATGGCCGCGAGGTCGGCGAGGAACGGCCCGAGCTCCACGAGATCGGCTGCACCGCGGTGCTGCGCCGGGTGGAGCGGCACCCGGACGGCCGGTACTCGCTGCTGACCGTGGGCGACACCCGGTTCGCCCTGCGGTCGGTCGACCAGGACAGCCGACCGTACCTGGTCGGCGAGGTGACCTTCCTGGCCGACCACGCCGGGGACGCGGAGGCGGCGGCCGCCGCGGTGCCGGTCGTGCAGTCGCTGCTGCGCGAGTACATCACCAGGCTGTCGGAGAAGAAGGCGCTCGAGATCCAGCTGCCCGACCTGCCGGACGACCCGGTCTCGCTGTCCTACCTGGTCGCGGCGGCCGTGGTGCCGGACATCGCCCACCGCCAGGAGCTGCTGGCCGCTCCAGATGCGGTCAGCCGGCTGCGCGCCGAGCAGGCGCTGCTGCGCCGCGAGATCGCCCTGCTCAACCAGATCACCACGATCGCCTCGCCTGGCCTGGCCCGGATCCGCCCCAGCCCAAACTGATCCACATCGGCCGGCGTTCTGCCAGAATCCGCCCGTATGGCCTTCTTCGTCATGCGGTTTGACTTCCGCGACCCGAACGGGTCCGGCGCCTCGATGGCAGAGCGCTACGCCGCCGCCCTCGAGATGTGCGAGTACGCCGAGCGCAACGGCTTCTACTCGGTGGTCCTGTCCGAGCACCACGGCTCACCCGACGGCTACCTGCCCAGCGCGCTGACGATGGCCGCAGCGATGGCGGCCAGGACGTCGACGATCCGGATCCGGGTCGGGCTGGTGGTCGCGGCCTTACACGACCCGGTCCGGCTGGCCGAGCAGGCGGCGGTCGTCGACGTGCTGTCCCGCGGGCGGCTCGACCTCGTCATCGGCGCCGGCTACCTGGACCGGGAGTTCGAGATGGCCGGCGTCGAGCGGCGCGAGCGGGTGCCCCGGGTGCTGGAGACGATCGAGACGCTGCGGGCGGCGTGGACCGGCGAGCCGTTCCCGTTCCGCGGCCGGACCGTGCAGGTGACGCCGAAGCCGTTCACTGCGGGCGGGCCGCCGCTGAGCCTGGGGGCTAGCTCGGAGGCCGCGGCGCGCCGGGCTGCCCGGCTGCGGGTGAACCTCATGCCGGCGGCCCCGGCGGTGTGGGACCACTACCGCGACGAGGCGCTGAAGCTGGGCCACCCCGACCCCGGGCCGTACCTGGGCGGCGACACGAGCTTCTTCCACCTCGCGCATGACGTCGAGGCCGGCTGGGCGGCGATCGGGCCGTCGGCGCTGCACGAGTCGAACGCCTACGGCGGCTGGATGCAGACCGCCTCCCCCGGCACCGCCCGGGTCTACCAGCAGGCGCCGTCCCTGGAGGAGTTGCGGGCCCGCGGCCAGTACCGGGTGCTCACGCCGGACGAGCTGGTCGCCGAGCTCACCGCGAAGGGCCCGTTCGCGGTCGCCGTGGTGCACCCGATGATGGGCGGCATCCCGCCGGAGGTCGCCTGGGAGAGCCTGCGCCTGCTGGAGAAGGAGGTCATCCCCCGCCTGTGACGGCGGCGGTGGCGC
>JADGHD010000761.1 GCA_019689615.1 Frankia sp.
CCCCCGGCCGGCGGGTCATCGGGCGCCGCGGGCTCGGCCGGCGCGGCCGGCCGGGACCCGAGCCGCGCGGCCGGGGCGGCGGTGAGCGGCGGTGCGGCCGGGGCGGACGGCCGGGGCACGGCGGCCACCGCGGCGGCCTCGGGCACCGCCGCCAGCGCCGCCTGGCTCGCCGCGCCGACGCCGGCCGGCAGTGCCGCCACGGTGCTGGCTCCCGGGGCGGACGTGGTGGTCAACGGGGGCGCTGCCGGGGTGGTCGCGGGCGCGCCGAGGCGAGCGGTCAGGTGGAACGCCGAGCCGTGGCGGCGCGGGACGCCGGTCAGCCCGGTGGGGACCACCGCGGTGACCGGCCGCCGGGTGAGGTCGTCGCGCTGGCGGGGCCGCTGGGTGGCCGCGCGCGTGGTTACCGCGGTGGCCTTGCGGTCGGGATGGGCCAGGCCAGCCGGGTCTGGAACCGTGCCGGGCCGGCCACCGACCGCGTCCTCCGTGTCACTGTTCAGCGTCACCACCCCGATGTGGTATCAGACCCAGTTGTCCTCTACCGGAGCGTAGCGCTCCGGCTACGAATTAGCGCGGGCTCTCGCGAGCTCCCCGGGGACACGCGCCCCTCGGCCCTGGCCGATGGCGGTGGTTCGTGCGGTTACCGGTCCGGCCGTGACCAGGCAGGCTGGGCATCAGCATCCCCGAAAATCGCGGTGGATGGAGACGTTCACTCTCAAATTCGCCCGAGAGTGCCCACGACGAGCGCGTTGACCACGGCGACCAGGCCGCACCCAGCGCCGGCAATGTCGACGGGCGGCTGGCGCGCCCGCCCGCCCCAGGCTGGCGCCCGCGAAGAAGTAGTGCTGGCACCACCTCGAGCAGTGAATCCAGCGCCCTGTGCATCAGGTCACTAGCCAGGCTCAATACCACCATGGAGCAGATCGGGGTGCTGCTGGCGGATGACAGCCTCATCGTCCGCGAGGGCGTACGGGCGTTGCTGGCCCGCGTCCCCGGCATCACCGTCGTCGGTGTCGCCGCGGACCGCGACCAGCTCGTCGGCATGGCGCGGCAGACCAGGCCGCGCGTGGTCGTGACCGACATCCGGATGCCGCCGAGCTTCACCGACGAGGGGATCAACGCCGCCAGGGAGATCCGGGAGGACAGCCCGGGCACCGGCGTCGTGCTGCTGTCGCAGTACGACGAGCCGGAGTACGCGGTTGGCCTGCTCGCCAGCGCGGACGCGGGTGGCTGCGCCTACCTGCTCAAGGAGCGACTGGCCGACCCGGAGATGTTGGTCCGCGCGATCCGCGAGGTCGCGTCGGGATCGGCCATGCTCGACCCACGCATCGTGGCCGCCGTGCTGAGCCCGGTGCGCGACGCCGACGACCTCACCGACGACCAGGCACAGCTGCTGCGCGAGGTCGCGGAGGGCCGCTCGGTGCGCGCGATCGCGGAACGGCGCGGGGACACGCCGGCGGCGGTGAGCGCGGCGATCGACGCGACGCTGCTGCGGCTGGCCCAGGGCGCGAGCGCTGGCCGCCAGGGCGCGCTGCGCCAGCTCCGGATGCTGCACGAGGCGCTGCTGCGCCGCGAGGAGCAGGAGGAGGCGCTGTCCCGGCTGCTGCCCAGCGGGCTGGCCGAGAAGCTGCGCTCCGACGCCAGCGCCGGGCAGCGCACCGAGCGGCTGGTCGTCACGGTGCTGATGTCGGACGTCCGCGGCTACACCGCGATCGCCGAGCGCACGGACCCGATCGTGCTGGCACACCAGCTCGACGCCCACCGCCGGGAGATGAACGCGGCGATCCTGGCCCAGGGCGGGACGGTGCTGCAGTACGCCGGCGACGCGGTCATCGCGGTGTTCGGGGCGCCCAACCCCCAGGAGGACCACGCGACCAGGGCGGTCCGGGCGGCCAACGCGATGCACGCCCGGCAGCGCGCCCTCAACATCCGCTGGGAGCTGGAGGGCCGCACCCCGTTCGGGCTGGGCATCGGGATCAGCACCGGCGAGGTCGCCGCCGCCCTGCTCGGCTGCGACGCGCGCCGCGAGTACACGCTGGTCGGGGACACCATGAACGTCGCCGCCCGGCTGCAGTCGTTCGCCCGGCCCGGGCAGACCGTGCTGAGCGAGCCGACCGCCCGGGCGCTGGCCGACCCGACCGCCGCCAGCCTCGTCCCGTTGCCCGCGCTGACGGTCAAGGGCCGGGCCTGCCCGGTGTCGGCGTTCCTCCTGGACAGCGGCACCACCGCCGCCGTCCACGCGGCCGCGGCCGCCACGGCCGCCACACCCAACGCAGCGGCCGCCACGGCCGCCACCGCCAACGCGGCCGCCGCCCCGTCGGTGCGGGTGGCCACCGGCGCCGGGACCGGCCAGGCCCGGGTGGTCGCGGT
>JADGHD010000762.1 GCA_019689615.1 Frankia sp.
GCCGCGAACGGCTAGCGCCGCGCCCCGGTCAGCCGCCGCGCCGGGCCCGCCCGCCGCGCCTCCCAGCCCCAGCCCGGCTCCGCCGGTTCGCGCCGGCGGCCGTCCAGCGCCGCCCTGGACGATCCCGGCACCGGCCCGTTCGGCATCGGCCTGGCTGGCTGACGGCCGCGAACCCGGCCCGCGGCCGCGACGGCGGGCGCCGTGGGCGGTCCGCCGCTGGTCGAGCGGGCGCCCGCCGGCTGGCCCAACGGACCGGGTGCCGCCCGGCCGGCGACGCGCGGCGAGTGCGCAGGCCAGGGGTGCCGGCGGGCCGCGGCCGACCCGGGCTTGCCACACTGGCTGGGTGCGTGTCTACCTGCCGTCGACGCTGACGGCCGCCCGGGCGGTGCTCGCCGACCGCTCGGTGCCAGCCGGGCTCGCCTTCGCGGTCACTCCGGCGGTGCGCGAGTGGTACGCCCAGTCGGATCTCGAGGAGATGGAGTACGCGGCGCTGCTCGCCGCGGCCCGGGCGTGCCTGCGCCTGCTGGACGCGGACGTGTCCGCGCCCCGCCGCCGGCTGGTGTTCGCCGCCGATGTGCCCGACGCGGGCGTGCGGGTCCGGGACGACCTCGACCGGGGCGTGGTCGAGGTGCTGCAGCCGGTGCCGCTGAGCCAGGTCAAGGCGGTGCACGTGGACGAGCCCGCGGCGGAGCCGGCAGTGGCCGCGGCCGCCGACGCCATCGTCGCGGCCGACCTGGGCAGCGAGGACGCCGCCTTCGTCGTCGACAGCGCCGAGGGCTACGAGCTGCTCTGGTACGCCACCCAGGAGCTGGCCGACCTGCTGTGATGCGCGGCCGGCTCGTTGCTCCGGCGCCTGGCCCGCCCGCACGCGCCGACGTGGCCCGCCCGTCGGCGCAAGCCCGCTGGAACCCGCCGTCGCCCGGCCTGTCCGCTGGGCTGGAACACCCTGCCCCGCCGGCTGCCTGACCGGCCCGGGATGCCCGATCGGCCGGCAACCGGACGAGTCATGACCAACTGCGCGTCGCTGCCCGGTCCGCCGGATCAGGCGCGATATCGTCCGCTACCAGGACGGGCGTTCCCGGACGTCGCGCGCCAGCCGGCCCGCCTCGGCCGTGGGCCGACGCCCGTTCCCCGCACTCCTGCCGACCACCAATCCGTTCTGCCCTGGCGCTTGGGCGGCGCGGTGGCCGGCGGCCACATCCCACCCTGGTCCGCGTCCGACCGACGCCCGCTCGGCGCGGGCCGCCGTTCCCGTTCCACCGCCCGCGTCCCTGCGGACGCGAGAGGAGGCTGGTCCCCGGTGCTGTACCTCGCCGGGCAGATCCTGGTGTTCGTGCTGGTCGCGATGGTGGTCGGCGCCGTGCTCGCCTGGGTCTTCCTGCTCGGGCCGCTCTACCGCCAGCGCACCGCCACGGCACAGCCAGCCGCTTCGCCCACCCCCGGCACCGCCCCGATCTCCACCGGGGCCGAGCCGACCCCGCCAGCCGCATCCGTGCCAGAGCCGGCGACCGCCGTCGATGCCGTTGGTTCGGCGGTCGACGAGCCGGCAATGCCCGCGTCGGACCCGGCGGCCAGGGCGGACGCCAACAATTCGGTGGGGGACGAGCCGGCGGTGCCCGCGTCTGAGCCAACGGCCACGCTGGCGGCCGCGGACCCGATGGGCGACGAACCGGTGGCGCCGGAGCCGGTGCCCACCGCAGACGCCGCGGACGCGGTGCCGGACGAGGCAGCGTCGGTGCCCGCGTCCGTGAGCATGGTGACTGCGGCGGATCCGGCCAGCGATGAGCGAGCGGCGGTCGAGCAGGCACCGGACCGGCCAGTCGACGAGACGGGCGACCTGAGCGCCGCGGCCGTCGCCAGCGCCGCAGCCGACGACGCGAGGGGCACCGGCCTCGATGACGCCGGCTACCCGGCCGGCGAGGCAGCCGCGGCGGCAACCGATGAGGAGCCCGCGCGGCCGGCGCTGTGGGGCGGACTTGCCGAGCCGATCCCGTCGTCCGACAACCTCAAGGAGATCGTCGGCATCGGCCCGGTGACCGAGGCCCGGCTGCACGCGCTGGGCATCACCACGTTCCGCCAGCTCGCGGCGATGGGCGACGCCGACGTCGCCCGACTGGCGGCACGCCTCGAAGGCTTCGGCGACCGGATCATCGCCGACGACTGGGTCGGCCAGGCCCAGGAACTCCAGGCCCGCTACCACGGCGCCCTCGCCTAGCACCCGCCTTCCGCCGTTCCGACAGCTATCTGACGTGGGCGGTTGGTGGCGGACAACCTTGCCCAGGACGGACAACGGGTGAGCAGGCCGGCGTTGCGGCCGGCGCACGCACCCACGCGTATGAAAGAGCGGCCACCGCAGATCTGTTCGG
>JADGHD010000763.1 GCA_019689615.1 Frankia sp.
CCGCCCCGGTGGGGCCCCCGGCGCCGCGCGACCCCCGCGCGGCCGCCGGGCCGGCCCGGCTGACGGCGAACCCCGCCCGGCCGGCGACCGGAGCCGTCGGCACCCGGGCCGCCGCCGCGTCCGCCCATCCGGGCTCGCGGCTGGGCCACACCGCGGCGGACCTCGCCCGCGCCGTCCGGGTGTCGCCGTTAGCCTGCGGCCGGACCGCCGCCCCCGACAACGGGACGTCGGCCAGGGGCCCGCTCGGTTAGCCGGGCTGGCCCGTCGCCGCCTGGCCCGTCCGCGACGCTGGCGCCGCGCCGGCCGCGCTCGCCGCCGTGGGCGACGGCGGCCCGGCGGCGCCGAGCGCGGCCAGGCAGAGGGCGCGCAGCGGCTCGAAGAGGGCCTGCGAGATCATCTCGGCGCACGCCTCGAACTCCGCCAGCCCCGCGGCGAGCGGGTCGGTGATGTCGTCGTCGCTGGCCGGCGGTACCGGCACGGCACCTCCGGTCCGCTGGGCCAGCAGGTCGGCGGCCACGGCGGCACCCAGCGACCGCAGGGCCGCCGCGACCCGCGCCGCGTCGTCCCGCCCGGCACCTGCCGGACCGCCCACAGCAGGGGGTGGCGGCGCCGGGGCGGACGGCGCCCGGGCCTCCCTGGCGAGCGCGGGCAGGGCGCCGCGGCCGAACTCGCGGATCGTGAAGGCGCGCCGCAGTGCGCCCGGCACCGCGGCCACCACCGCGAAGCGGTGCTCCCGGGCCGCGCACAGGACCAGGTCGGCACCGCGGACCAGGTCCTCGGTGAGCCGGCGGGCGCGGAAGGCGCCCGGGTCCAGCCCGCGGGCGGTCAGCACCGCGGCGGCCCGTGGGTCCATCGGCTCACCGGCCCAGCCGGCGACGCCGGCGCTGTGCATGAGCGTGGCCGCGTCGGCGAGCTGCTCGCCCAGCGCCGAGCGCACCGCCGCCGCGGCGACGAGCTCGGCCATCGGCGAGCGGCAGATGTTGCCGGTACACACCAGCAGCACCGTCCACGGCCGGGCCGGCACCCCGGGGCCGCTTGCCGCGGCGGCGCCCGCTGCCGGCCCGGTCAATCCTCGGCCCCGGCGGCCTGCCCGATCGGGATCGGCATGGTGGTGGCGCCCTCGTCGCCGGCCCGTGGGACCGGGATGTGGCTCGCGGTGACCGGCGCCGGCCGCGCCGGGAGAGCCGCCGTCGGCGCGGCCGAGGCGCCAGCCGGGACGCCCGCGGCCGCGGCCAGCTTCGGTGGGCAGGGCAGGCCGAACCTGGCGGCGAACCAGCGGATCGTCGCGCTCAGCCCGTCCACCGGGCTGACCGTCGGCTCCCAGCCCAGCTCGGCCCGGGCGCGGCTGATGTCCGGCCGGCGGACCGACGGGTCGTCCGGCGGGCGCGGCACGAAGGTGACCGGGGTGGAGCTGGCGCACAGCTCGATCACCAGCCTGGCCAGCTCCAGGACGGTGAGCTCGTGCGGGTTGCCGAGATTCACCGGGCCGGGCACGTCGGAGCGGGTCATCCGGACCAGCCCGTCGACCAGGTCGTCGACGTAGCAGACGGAGCGGGTCTGGGTGCCGTCGCCGGCCACCGTCAGCGGCTGGCCGCGCAGCGCCTGCGCCACGAACGTCGGGATCGCCCGGCCGTCGTGCGGGCGCATCCGCGGGCCGTAGGTGTTGAAGATCCGGACGATGCCGGTGCCGACGCCGAACTCGTGCCGGTAGGCGGTGGTCAGCGCCTCGGCGTACCGCTTGGCCTCGTCGTACATGCTGCGCGGGCCGACCGGGCTGACGTTGCCCCGGTAGTCCTCCCGCTGCGGGTGGACCAGCGGGTCGCCGTAGACCTCCGAGGTGGAGGCGAGCACGAACCGGGCGCCCTTCTCCCGGGCCAGGCCGAGCAGGTTCATCGTGCCGACGGAGCCGGCCTTGAGGGTCTGCACCGGCAGCCGGCGGTAGTCCACCGGCGAGGCCGGCGAGGCCAGGTGCAGCACCGCGTCCACCGGGCCGCCGACGTGCACGTGCTCGGTGACGTCCCGGCGGTAGAACCGGAAGCCGGGGTGGTCTCGCAGGTGCTCGACGTTGCCGGCGTCCCCGGTTGCCAGGTTGTCGAGGCAGATCACCTCCGCGCCCTCGGCCAGCAGCCGCTCACACAGATGGCTGCCCACGAAGCCGGCGCCGCCGGCGACCACAGCTCGCATCGCGGTCCTCCCGGTCCTCTCCAGTCAGCGCGCAGTGCTGCGCGGTAGGTACGCGTGCGTCACGCAGTGACGCGCGTTTGGGTACGCGGTGCGTCACGTACTGACGCGCCCTCTGGGTACGCGGTGCGTCATGTAGTGACGCGCCCTCTGGGTACGCGGTGCGTCACGTAGTGACGCGCCC
>JADGHD010000764.1 GCA_019689615.1 Frankia sp.
CGCCGCCGGCCCCGCGGCGCCCGCGCCCCCCGGCCCCCCGCCGGGCCGCCCGCCGGCGGGCCGGCGGGGCAGCACCGGCCCGGTGCCGTGGATCAGCGCCACCACCGAGCGCTGCGGGTCGAGCTCCGGCGGGACCGCCGCGTCGCTGGCGGCCTCGCGCACCGGCGGCAGGGCGGCCCGGGCCGGCGCCGGCTCGGACCGCGAGACCAGCGCCGACAGCCGGGCGGTCGACGCGCGCACGGCCCGGCGGGCGGGCGAGCTCTCCCGGCGCGCCGCCGAGCGCCGGTAGGCGCCCAGGTACATCGGCACGGGCGGGCCGGACGCATCACCGGCGGCCGCCTCGCCGGGGGCCACCGGGGCGCTCGGCGCGCCCGGCGGGACCTGGGCCCGGCGGCGGGCCTCGGCGTACACCTCGTCCCGGTAGCCGAGCCGGTCGACCAGCCCGGCCTCGAGCGCCGCCGCGGCCGACAGCGGCCCGGAGTCCACCAGCACCCGGACCCGGTCGGACGGCAGGCGGCGGCCGGCCGCGATCCCGGTCACGATCTCGTCGGCGCAGGACTCGACGATGCGGGTGGTCGCCTCCAGGTGGGCCGGCGTGAAGCCGCGCTCCAGGAAGACGTTGGCCGCGTTCTTGTACTCGTGCCGGGCGCCGATCTGCGAGCTCACGCCCAGCCGGTCGAGCGCATCGCGCAGGAACGGGGTGTGGCTGGCCACGCCGGTCAGGCCGAGGTCTCCCGGCGGTGCCAGCCAGATCTCGTCGAACGCGCACGCCAGGTAGTACGGGACCGTGCCGCCGCCGAACTCGCCGAACGTGTCGGCGTAGGCGAGCGCCGTCTTGCCCGCCGCCCGGAACTCGGCGACGGCGTCCCGGATCTCCTGCGCCCGGGCGATCGGCATCCCGCACGCCGCGATGTGGGCGACCAGCACCCGCGTCCGCGGGTCGAGCGCGGCCCGGCGCAGCCCGTCCACGATCTCGCGCAGGACGGGGCGCCGGCGGGCGAACCGGGCGAGCACGGTGTCCTCCGGGACCCCCTCCACCGGATCCACCGTGAGGTCCAGCTCCAGGATCAGCGGCGCGGTACGCCGGGCGGCCAGCGCCCGGATCTCCTCGATCGCCTGGCGCGGCGTGGTCTCCATGTCACTAGAGGCTATGTCGATACGGATCGTGTCCCGCCGAGTCCCGTGGCGCTCCCGGGCCGCCACCAGACAGGCACGGACGGCTCAGGACCAGCGCTCGCGCCAGCCGGCCGGGTCCAGCTCAGCCGGCTCGGCGCCGTCGGCCAGCGCCGCGTCCTCCGCGGCGGCCAGCCGGTCGCGGAACGCCCGGGCCCTCGCCCGCAGCGCGGCCTCCGGGTCGACGCCGGCCGCCGCGGCCAGCGCGACAGCGGCGAACAGCAGGTCGCCGACCCGGTCGTGGTCCGGCGCGCCGGGCGCGGCCCGCGCCGCCGCGGCCGCGGCGGCCGCCCGTGCCACCGCCGGGTCCGGCGCCTGGCCGTCCCCGGGTTCGGCCACGGCCCGCGAGCCGGCCGGCCCCTCGGCCGCGACCGCCGGCTCCGCCGCGGCGGGCAGCACCAGGTCCGCCGGGACACCGATCCTGGCGGCGCGCTTCTGCAGCTTGGCGGCCAACGTCAGGGCCGGCTGGGACAGCGGCACGCCCTCGGTGACCGAACGGCGGCCCTTCTCGGCCGCCTTGATCGCCTCCCAGTTGCTGACGACCTGCTCTGCCCCGGCGACCGCGACCTCGCCGAACACGTGCGGGTGCCGGCGGACCAGCTTGGCCACGAGGCCCGCGGCCACGGCGTCGATGTCGAACCGGCCGGCGCCCGGCTCGTGCTCCTGGGCCAGCCGGGAGTGGAACAGCACCTGCAGCAGCACGTCGCCGAGCTCCTCGCGCAGCTCGGCCAGGTCGCCGTCCTCGATCGCCTGGTAGGCCTCGTAGGTCTCCTCCAGCAGGTACGGCGCGAGCGAGGCGTGCGTCTGCTCGGCGTCCCACGGGCAGCCGCCTGGCGAGCGCAGCCGGTCCATCACCGCGACCGCGTCCAGCAGCAGCGCGCCCGGCACGTCCGCGGTCCCGGCCAGCTCCCGGGTGACCAGCTCGCCGGCCTCGGCCAGCTCCCGCAACGCCGCGTCGACCACGGCCTGCCGCCCGGACCAGCCACCCGCCGGCTCCAGCAGCCAGACCACCTCCGGCCGACCGGACGGGCCGGCCGGGGACGCCTCTACGGCGGCGCGCAGCTCGGCCAGCACCGCACCGGCCGCGGCGGCCGCCGGGTTCGGCAGCGGCAGCACCCGGACGTCGACGCCGGCCGCGCGCAGCGCCGGCAGCTGGCGGTGGCCGGCGTCGGCGCAGCACACCGGCACCC
>JADGHD010000765.1 GCA_019689615.1 Frankia sp.
TCGAGAGAGACGTCGTATGCCAGCCCGTTCGCGGTGTGGATGCATGCGCCGATGGGGCGCTCGACCGCTATCCTCCTAATCGCACTGGCTGGCAGCCAGTACTGCATCCCCGTGCAGTCGTGTTCCACGCCGTCAACCCAGAGAATGTGGGGGGCGATCCAGACGCCGGTCATCTACGCCACCTCCCAGCCGTACAGATCGCGGACGGCGTCGGGCATGTCCCCACGCCACATCGCCCAGTGACAGCCCGGCGCCAGGCACCGAGCGAACGCGTCGTGTGTGAGGTCCCGCTGCCGCCACGACCAGTGCAGCTCACCGCCACACACCGGACAGGCAATGAACCGCACGAGCCCGTGTTCAATGCGCGCGGGAATGTTCAGGAGTTCCATTATCCGATTGAACCGCTCCCGACGCTGCGCGATGTCATCCATCACCTCGGCCGGGGTCGGCTCATGCTCGATGGGGGTAGTTGCAACGAGTTTCGGCATGTCGTATGATCCTCGTGATCCTCTCGGTACGTGCACGTCGTGGCTGGTGCCGAGCCGTCGGATGTGACGGATCCGACGGCTCGCCTTATTCCGAGTTGGCCGTTATCACAATCGCCGGCATCTCACCTCCTCTCGGTGTGTGATCGTTCGGCCGATTGCCCCTGCACTGGAGGGGCGACGGGGAGAGGGGCGCCGCGTTGCCAAGGGTGATGCACAACGTGTCGCCATATACCGTCGGCGCCCCGGAGGCCGGGCCGCCTGTCACAGCGACCCGGCCCGGTTCAGGGGAGGAAGATAGGTGGCTCCCGGCCACGGTGTCACCCATGGCCGGGAGAGTGCGGAGGAAGGGGGGTTGGGTAGAGGTGTGGTGGCAATATGAGGATGGGAGGCCCTGATCCTCCCGGCGCCCGGCCACGGTGTCACCCGTGACCGGGCAGGTCGCGGCGAAGCCCCCCCACGCCGCGACCGTGGGGCTGGGGGAACGATGAATCCCCTGCGTCGTCCCGAAACCTATGACATCCCCTACCGGGCGTTGACCGATCCCGGTCCGGCGGACCTCCCGCCGGCCACAGCCCAGCACGCGGGACACCGCGTCCCCATGCGACGACCCCCGCCGGTACGTGCCGGGCTGCGGGCGGAGGGCGGTGTCACGCCGCATCGGGAACCTCCACGGGCAGCGCCGGAACCTGCATCCGGTGATAGGCAACGAGGAGTCGGACGGCCGACTCGATGGCATGCGAGCGGCTGCGGTAGATGCCGCTGGTTACCATCTCCTCCAGCGCCGCGATGAGCGCCGGGTCACACACCATTGAGTAGGTCTGTCGTGTCCCGCGCTTTCGTCCCCGAGTCGCATGAACATTCATCGTAATTCCTCCTGTCATGGCTATGATTATACGGCCATGCATCGCTGATTGTCAATACCCCGTACCCGCACGGCTACGTGACGCTGGCTCATGCATCCCGCATCGCCGCATCCCGCGCCGGTCGCGGTCCCGGCGGCCGCCCAACGATCCCTCGCAGTCGCGCCATATCCTCTGGCCGGAACAACCAATCCCGCCCGATGCGCCAGCCGATGCCGTAGGTGCGGGCGTGTTTGCGGATGGTGACGGGGCGCACGCCCAGTTCAGCGGCCGCCTCATCACTCGTGCGGAGCTGCCGGTATGCCTCATGCATGCCGGCCTGGTAGGCCCGATGAAGGGCGGCGCTCAGCACGGCGCGGAGCGGGACCGGGCGAGACACGACCGCCGGATGGATGTGCGCCAGGCCATCCACCAGCGCGCGCAGGATCGGCGCCAGGTACGCCCACTCGGCATCGTTGGCGTAGTCGGGCTGGGGGAAGTCGATATCTATGGGCGCCATATGGTACCATCCTCTCGTCTGCTCGGCTTCAACCATCGACGCAGATTGCCGCCCCGGCCGGATCGGCCGGGGCGATCTGCTGGTGTCGCGCGTTAGGCTTCGCCGGCATACTCGCGCCACTCGGCCACGAGCGCATCCATGTCGGGAACCTGGTCCTCGTGCCAATCGCCCTCACGGATCCAGTCGACGATCTCGAACAACATCTGCGCCCGGTGCCGCCGGTCGTCGAAGTCATACACCGCGTCGTAAATCTGCTCGGCCAGCGCCCACGCTTGCCCCTCCTCTACGTAGCCGTCCTCGTCGTGCTGGATCGGGATACGGGCGGCGTACTTCCACAGGATTGCATCGTATGCTTCCTTCGCCTGAAGTGCCAGGTAGGTCTCATCCTCCGGCTCCACGCCATCAATCAGCGCCGCCCACACGGGCGGATAATCGCTGAGGATGACATTCAGTCCGGTATCATCGTTCGTGTGATGCAGCACGACCGTGAGCAGGTTATCCAGCCGGGCCA
>JADGHD010000766.1 GCA_019689615.1 Frankia sp.
GGCCCTGCCCGTCCAACCCACCCGGACCCCACGTCCGGCCCCGTTCCGGCCAGGACCGGATGGGACCGGCCCGACACCCGCTCCCCCGGCACGGCCCGGCCAGGTGATCGCCACGATGTCATGACGGGCCGCGTCGGCGGAGACTGACCGACCCGCATCCGGCTGGGCCCAGCCGCCGCCTGATCCAGGCATCGCCGCGCCTCTCCCCCGGCCGCCGCGTCGGCAGCGGGACCGACCGACCCAACCTCCGCCGGAGGCCGGCCGCGCCCCGGAGCAGGGCATCGCCCGCGCGCGGCCCCGCCTGCCCGCATCGGCGGGACCAGACGGGACGGACCAGCCGTGTCCGCCCAACCCGGTCGCGGTCCCGCCACGGCGTTGCCGCACTCTGACCTGGCCGCCCGTCTCGGTCTGGAGCCACGGGACCGACCATCCGGCACCCGCCCAGCCAGGGCGAGGCCGCCCACGCCCTGCCCGCCCGGCCGGCGGCGCCAGGAAACCGCGCCACCAACCAGGCGCCGGAGAAACAGGAGAGGAGACTGCGCATGGCCAGCGTGCGCCGCGTACGGCGCCGACTGCTTCCGCATGGCCTGGTCCTCCCCGCTGTCGCGGTGCTGGCGCTCGCGCTCGGCTACCCGCTCGTCCGCCAGGTCATGCTCTCGGTGCAGGAGTTCGGGCTGCGCCAGCAGTTCGGCCAGCCGCCCGAGTGGGTCGGCCTGGAGAACTACCGGGAGCTGGTGGCCGACGGCTACCTGTGGGAGGTGGTGGCGCGGACGGTCGTCTTCTGCTTCGTCAACGCCGGGCTGACCTTCGGGATCGGCTTCGGTATCGCGCTGCTGATGCGGCGGATGAGCGGCTGGGTACGGGTCGCGACCCAGACCGGGCTGCTGCTCGCCTGGGCGATGCCGGTCGTCGCGGTGATGATCGTCTTCCAGTTCCTGTTCGAGACCGAGTACGGCATCGTCAACTGGACGCTGACCGAGCTGGGCTGGGATTTCCGCGGCCATTCCTGGCTCGCCCAGCCGCTGTCGTTCTACGTGGTCGCGACGATCGTCGTGGTCTGGATGAGCGTGCCGTTCGTGGCGTTCACGTTGTACGCCGCGCTGATGCAGGTGCCCGACGAGCTGATGGAGGCGGCCGAGATCGACGGCGCCGGCCCGTGGCAGCGGTTCGTGCACGTGGTACTGCCCTCGATCCGGCCGGTGCTGCTCGTCGTCCTGCTGCTGCAGCTGATCTGGGACCTGCGGGTGTTCGCCCAGATCTACACCCTGCAGCGGGCCGGCGGCATATCCCGCGACACGAACCTGCTCGGCACGTACATCTACACGCTCGGCATCAAGGGCGGTGACTTCGGGACCGCGGCCGCGGCGGCGATGTTCATGCTCGCGCTCACGGTGGTCATCACGGCGCCGTACATCCGGATGATGTTCACGCAGGAGAAGGAGGAGCAGTGAGCCGCCGTATCCCGCGCCGCACCCGGCTGCTCGCGAACACGGTGGGGATCATCGTCCTCCTCGTCTGCCTGTTCCCGGTCTACTGGATGATCAGCCGGTCCTTCCTGCCCCGCAACCGCATCCGCAACCCCGAGCCGGCGTGGTTCCCGACGGACGGCACGTTCGCCAACTACGACCGGGTGTTCAGCGGCGGCACCTTCCAGGACGCGCTGATCACCAGCCTCACGGTGACGCTGATGACCGTGGTGGTCGCGGTGTTGTTCGCGTTCCTGGCCGCTGTGGCCGTGAGCCGGTTCCGGTTCCGCGGCCGGACGTCGTTCATCCTCACGCTGCTGGTGATTCAGATGATCCCCGCCGAGGGCCTGTTCATCAGCCAGTACAAGATGCTCGAGGGAATGAGTCTGCTGAATTCGGTGTTCGGCCTCACCCTGGTCTACGTCGCCGTCGTCCTTCCGTTCACCGTGTGGACCCTGCGCGGATTCGTCGACGGGGTGCCGCGGGAGCTGGAGGAGGCCGCGATGATCGACGGCTGCTCCCGGGTGCAGGCGTTCTTCCGGGTCACCCTGCCGCTGCTGGCGCCGGGCCTGGTCGCGACCGGGGTGTTCGGGTTCATCCAGGCCTGGAACGAGTTCACGCTCGCGCTCGTCGTGATGACCGACCCGGCGAAGGAGACCCTGCCGGTGTGGCTGGTCGGGTTCTCCGAGTCGCGCAGCCGGGGCGTCGACTGGGGGGCGATCATGGCCTCGTCGACGCTGATCACCATCCCGGTGATCGTGTTCTTCCTGCTCGTCCAGCGTCGGATGGTCTCCGGCCTGACCGCCGGCGCGGTGAAGGGATGACCGCCGCGCCCACTCCCCGCCCCGCCCCCTGGCCGCGGCCCGCGCCCGAGGACGCCTCGCTGG
>JADGHD010000767.1 GCA_019689615.1 Frankia sp.
GGCCAGGGACGGGACGCACCCCGGGGGGGCCGGGGCGCGGACCGGGACGGGCGCCACCCGCCGGGCCACCGGGGCGAGCGGGCGTCGGCGCTCCCGGACGGGCGCCAGTGCCGGGACGCGGCCCACCGCCCGCGCGGCCGGGTGCGGACGCGCCCTCGGGGGCGCCGCCGAACTTCTCCTTCAACTTGCGGACGACTGGCGCCTCGACCGTCGACGACGCCGACTTCACAAACTCGCCCATTTCCTTGAGCGTGCTGAGAACAGTCTTGCTGTCGACGCCGAGCTCCTTGGCGAGCTCGTGTACGCGGGCCTTACCTGCCACGGTGCTCCTTCGTTCGGCCCGCGGTCCGTGCCCGCGTGACCTCGTTACCTGCTGGTCGTGATCATGGCTGCGTGCTCATCGCGCCGTCATCGCTCTCGACCTGCTTCCCTGTCGGCACCGCCCGGGCCTGCCGGGTGATGCCCCCGTCCGGGTGGGGCCTGCCCCCACCCTGAGTCCTGCGCGCGGGGCAGTGCGCTGCCTCGCCTCGGTACAACCACGTGCCAGCTTTCCATCGTCCCACTCGGGACCACGGTTGTGCCGCGCACGGACCTGCCAGATCTCACAGTGCTGGATCGGAGCCTGCCTGGACCTGTCGCACATGGGCCCGGACCCGCTCCAAGGCGAGCGGCCCCGGAACCCGCAACGCCCGCGGGAACGCACGGCGGCGCTCCGCGAGATCGAGGCATGCGGGGTCGGGATGCACATGCGCGCCCCGACCGGGCATCCGGCGACGAACGTCCGGGACTAGCTCCCCACCCACCACGACGATACGCAGCAGGTCGGACCGCGCCGCTCGGGATCGGCAGCCAACACAAGTGCGGACCGGCTCCGCACGGCGCGCCATGGCGAGTCTATCCCGTTGCGCCCCGAGAGTGCCCGCCCGCCGTCGCCGTCCGGTGCGCGGCCGGCCCACCGGCCCCACCGGGCCCACCCGTCCCGCGGGTGGTGGCCGGGCCGGCACCACCGGCGCGCGAGGTAGCGCCATGCCCGCCGGCCGAGCCGCCGTGGCGCCGCCGGCCGCCGTCGGCCTGGGCCGCGCCGGCACCGCGGGCCGCGGCGTCACCGCCGCGCCGGCCGGCCTCGCCCTGCTCGTCCTCGGTGTCCGAGTGGATGTCGATCCGCCAGCTGGTCAGCCGCGCGGCGAGCCGGGCGTTCTGCCCCTCCCGGCCGATCGCCAGCGAGAGCTGGTAGTCCGGCACGGTCACCCGGGCCGAGCGGTTGGCGAGGTCGGTCACCTCGACCTTGGACACCCGGGCCGGGGACAGGGCGTTGCCGACGAAGGTGGCCGGGTCGGGCGACCAGTCCACGATGTCGATCTTCTCACCGTGCAGCTCCGCCATCACGGCGCGCACCCGGCTGCCCATCGGCCCGATGCAGGCGCCCTTCGGGTTCACCCCGGCGACCTTCGACCGCACAGCGATCTTGCTGCGGTGCCCGGCCTCGCGGGCGATCGCCGCGATCTCCACGGTCCCGTCGGCGATCTCCGGGACCTCCAGCCGGAACAGGCCCTTCACCAGCTCCGGGTGGGTGCGGGAGAGGGTGACCGACGGGCCGTGCGGGCCGCGGCCGACGTGCACCACGTAGCACTTGATCCGGTCGCCGTGCTCGAGGCGCTCGCCCGGCACCTGCTCGGCCGGCGGCAGCACGCCCTCGACCGTGCCGAGGTCGACGAGCACCACCTTCGACCCGGCGCGCTGCTCGTGGTGCTGCACCACCCCCGAGACGACCTCGTGCTCGCGGTCGGCGTACTGGCCGTAGGTGACCTCCTGCTGGGCCTCCCGCAGCCGCTGCATGATGACCTGCTTCGCGGTCATCGTGGCGATCCGGCCGAAGTCGGCCGGGGTGTCGTCCCACTCCCGCACCGACCCGTCCGGCCGGGTCTCGCGGGCGAAGACGGTCACCTCGCCGGACTTCCGGTCGACCACCACCCGGGCGTCCTCGGCCGAGCCCGGGGTGTGCCGGTAGGCGGCGAGCAGCGCGACCTCGATCGCGTCGACCAGGGTGTCAAAGGAGATGTCGCGCTCGCGCTCGATCCCGCGCAGCTCGGCGACGTTGATCAGTCTCACCGGTCCATCTCCTCATCCGGGTCACCGAAGTCGTCGTCACCGAGGTCCTCGTCCCAGAAGCCCTCGTCGTCCTCGCCGTCGTCGAGATCGTCCTCGTCCGGCTCGGCACCGTCCAGGCCGGCACCGCCCAGGCGGGCGGCCTGGACGCGATCGGCACCGTCCAGGCCGGCGCCCGGGCCGGGGCCCCGCCCCCCCCGCCCCCCCCCCCCCCCCCGCCC
>JADGHD010000768.1 GCA_019689615.1 Frankia sp.
ACCACCCCCCCCGCCCCCGCCCGGCGGGGCGGGGGCGGCCCCCCCCCCCCGGGGGGGCGGCCCCCCCGCGGCCAGGCACCCGCCGGGCGGGATGCGCGCCGGCGGATGCCTGTTGCCGCGGTCGGCGAACTGGCCGTGCCCGGTCGCCCAGGGCTGGCTGTGCCCCGTCGCCCAAGGGCCGTGTTTCGTCGCCGAACGGCCGGGTGCTGGTCGGCCGGACGCTCCTTGCGCTCAGCCGAAGAAGTGGCCCGGCGGGTAGGCGCGGTCGGTGCGGGTACGCGGGGTGCCGCGCAGGGCGTCGGTCAGCGTCCTGGCGGTGTTGACCAGCGGGACGTGGCTGAACGCCTGCGGGAAGTTGCCGGTGAGCCGGCCGAGCCTGGGGTCGTACTCCTCGGCGAGCAGGCCGACGTCGTTGCGCAGCGCGAGCAGCCGCTCGAACAGCTCGCGCGCGTCGTCGACCCGGCCGGCCAGGGCGTAGTTGTCGGCCAGCCAGAACGTGCAGGCGAGGAACGCGCCCTCGCCCGGGGGCAGGCCGTCGACGGCGCCGTCGTCCGCGGTCGGGTAGCGCAGCACGAAGCCGTCCTCCATCAGCTCGCGCTCGATCGCCGCGACCGTGCCGACCACCCGCGGGTCGGTGGCCGGCAGGAAGCCGACCAGCGGCATGTTGAGCAGCGAGGCGTCCAGCTCCTTCGAGCCGTAGTACTGGGTGAACGTGTTGCGCTCCTGGTCGAAGCCGCGGGCGCAGACCTCGCGGTGGATCTCGTCGCGCAGCGCGGCCCAGCGCTCGACCGGGCCGGGCAGCCCGGACTCGACGATCCCCTTGACCGCCCGGTCGGCGGCGACCCAGGCCATCACCTTGGAGTGGGTGAAGTGCCGGCGCGGGCCGCGGACCTCCCAGATGCCCTCGTCCGCCTTGCGCCACCCGGTCTCGAGGAACTCCATCAGCTTGGTCTGCAGGCCCCAGGAGTCGTCCCGGCCGTTGACCTCGGTGGCCATCCGGGCGACGTGCAGGGCGTCGAGCACCTCGCCGTACACGTCGAGCTGGAACTGGTCGACGGCGGCGTTGCCGACCCGGACCGGCGCGGAGTTCTCGTAGCCGGGCAGCCACGGCACCTCGTACTCGGGCAGCCGGCGCTCGCCGGCCACCCCGTACATGATCTGCACCCGGGACGGGTCGCCACCGACCGCGCGCAGCAGCCACTCCCGCCAGGCCAGCGCCTCGCTGGTGAAGCCGGCGTCGAGCAGGGCCAGCAGGGTGATCGTGGCGTCCCGCAGCCAGCAGTAGCGGTAGTCCCAGTTGCGCACGCCGCCGATGAACTCGGGCAGCGAGGTGGTGACGGCGGCGACGATCCCGCCGGTGGGGGCGAACGTGAGCGCCTTGAGCGTGATCAGCGACCGGCGGACGGCGGACTGGTAGAGGCCGTCGTAGGTGCAGCCGGCCATCCAGTCGGTCCACCACGCCTCGGTCTGGGCGATCATGTGCCGGACGTGCAGGGTCGGCGGGGTCGGCTGGTGCGACGGGTACCAGGCGAGCGAGAACGGCACCGACTGGCCGGCGGCGACCTCGAACTCCGCGTAGGTGCCCAGATCGTCGCCCCACATGGGGGCGGTGGTCCGCAACGTCACCGCGTCCGGGCCCGCGATCGCGGACATCGTGTGCTCGTCCATCCGGCGGACCCACGGCACGATCGAGCCATAGTCGAAGCGGAACCGCGCCTCACTGCGCATCCGCACCCGCCCGGCCAGCCCCTCGACCAGCCGCAGCACCGCGTGCGTGCCGGCCCGCGGGAACATGGCGTCGACGATGCGGACCGTGCCGGACGCGGTCCGGATGTCGGTCTCGAGGACCAGCGTGTCCCCCCGATACCGGCGGGTCACGCCGAGGACCGGCTCAACGGGGGCGATTTGCCACCTGCCCGCGTTCTCGTCGCCCAGCAGGGCGGCAAAGCAGGCCGGCGAGTCGAACCGGGGCAGGCACAACCAGTCGATCGACCCGTCCCGGCCAACCAGTGCCGCCGAGTGCGTATCGCCGATCAGGGCGTAGTCCTCGATGAGCGAAGCCACCGTCAGCTCCTTGCGAGCTCTGCGCTAATGGTCAGTCAGCATGTGAGGCAGGTGAGACGGACTGACCGGCACCGGCGCCGTGCCATCCCACAAGGCGCTACACCTTACGGCCACCGCCAGAAGGCTAGGTTGGGGGGTACCGCCTGACCAGGTGGTCCCGGTGTTGGCCCGGACTCGTTGTCATGCCCCTACCGGACAAGGGATCGCGTAGTGACCTCCACCCCGCCGCCGCCCGCGGCTCCACCGCCGTCCGCGAC
>JADGHD010000769.1 GCA_019689615.1 Frankia sp.
ACGGCGGCGGCCAGGGGGCCGGCGGCGCCGCCGAGCTGGGCGGGCAGGCCGGCGGCCAGCAGCGCGTCGACGCGGGCGGCGGCGTCGAGGACCAGGGCCCGCCAGCCGGCGGCCTTGAGGCCGAACGTCGTCGGCACGGCGTGCTGGGTGAGCGTGCGCGCCGGCAGCGGCGTGTCCCGGTGCCGGCGGGCCAGCGCCGCCAGCGCCGCCTCGGCCCGGGCGAGGTCGGCGGCGAGCGCGCCCAGTGCCGCCCTGGCGACCAGCATGGTCGCGGTGTCCAGGATGTCCTGGCTGGTCGCGGCCAGGTGGACGTAGCCGGCGGCGGCCGGGTCCCGGGCGGCGACGGCCGCCCGCAGGTCGCGGACCAGCGGGATCACCGGGTTGCCGCCGGACCGCGCCCGCAGCGCGAGCTCACGCGCGCCGCGCCGGCCCAGCTCCGCGCAGGCGGCGGCGACGGCGTCCGCCGCGGCGGCCGGAGCCAGGCCCACCGCCGCCCAGGCACGGGTGAGCGCCGCCTCGGCCGCGAGCATCGCCCGCAGCCAGGCGGCGTCGGAGGTCAGCCGCTCGACGGCGCTGCCGGCCCACACCGGGGCCAGCAGCCCGACGTCGCCGGCCTCGTCGTCGTCCCGGCCGGCCGGCTCGCCCGCGGCGGGCCACCCGCGCGCCTCGTCGCGCCTGCCGGGTCCTGGCGGTTGCGGGGTCATGCCCGCAGAGCATGCTCGTTCGCTCGCCGGCCCGCCAGAGCCGGAGGGCCGCTGTCCGTCCGCGCCGCTGCCCGGCCGCGCGCCCGGGCAGCGGCCGGCGTCCGCCGTGGGGCGCCGGGCCGGCACGGCGGCCGCGGACGGGGGTGGCGAGCCGTCAGGCATAGGCCAGGAAGACCGTTTCGCCCGGGCCCTGCAGCCGGATGTCGAAGCGGAAGACCCGCTCGGACTCGGCGGTGGCGACCAGCGTGGCCCGCCGCTCGGGCGGCAGGCTGCCCAGTAGCGGGTCGCGCTCCGGCTCGGCCACGTCGGCTGGCAGGTAGATCCGGGTGAACAGGTTGCGCAGCAGGCCGCGGGCGAACACGGTGACCGCGATGTGGGGCAGCCCGCCGCCGGCCGGCGCGCCGGGCGGCAGCGTGCGCAGCCGCCACTGCCCCGCCCCGTTGGCCGACACCCGGCCGAAGCCGGTGAAGCCCAGGCCGTCCCGGCGCAGCGAGCCGGGCACCCCGGGGACGGAGCCGTCCGGGGCCAGCTGCCAGAACTCCAGCAGCGCGTCCGGGATCGGGACGCCGGCGCCGTCGTACACGCCGCCGTGCAGGACGATGGTGTCGGGGTGGCCGGCCGGCGCGACGTCGGGGCCGTCGGGATACTCCAACGCCATCGCGTAGTACGGGCCGATGGTCTGCGCCGGTGACGGCGGGAGCAGGCCCACGCCGGCGGCTGGCGTGGCGGTGGTGGCGCTGGCCATGTCAGTGCTCCTCTCCTGAAGGTGCGGCTGGCGCTGGATACCCGCGGGTGGCGCGCGGGCCGGTCGGGACCGCGATCACCCGTTCTCCCGCCAGGTGGCGTCCGGGCCGTCGAGGACGATGTCGAAGCGGTAGCCGTGCGCCATCTCGGGCACGGTCAGCGAGTGGTCATAGGCGGCGATCAGCCGCTCGCGGGCCCGCGCGTCCGTGATCGACTGGAAGATCGGGTCATACGGGATGAGCGGGTCGCCCGGGAAGTACATCTGGGTGACCAGGCGCTGGGTGAACGCCGTGCCGAACACCGAGAAGTGGATGTGCGACGGCCGCCAGGCGTTGATGTGGTTGCCCCACGGGTACGAGCCGGGCCGGATGGTGACGAACCGGTAGCAGCCGTCGTCGTCGGTCAGCGCCCGGCCCACCCCGGTGAAGTTGGGGTCGAGCGGCGCCGGGTGGATCTCGCGGCGGTGGGCGTACCGGCCGGCGGCGTTGGCCTGCCAGATCTCGATGAGCTGGCCGCGCACGGGACGGCCGGCCCGGTCCAGCAGCCGGCCGGTGACGACGATGCGCTGGCCGATCGGCTCGCCGGCGTGGTTGATGGTCAGGTCGCAGTCCAGCTCGCTGACGTCGGCGCGGCCCCACACCGGGCCGGACAGCTCGGTCGGGGTGGGCCCGGCGTACACCAGCGGCCGGGACGGGTGGCGCAGCGCGGTGCTGCGGTAGGGCAGGAAGTCCAGGCGCGGCTGGCCCTGCCGGTCGGCCTCGGTCGGCGCGGCTGCCGCCGCGGCGTGCACGGCGGCGATCTCCCGGTCGATCTCGTCCTGGGTGGCCGCGCCGGGCGGCGGGGTCGACATCGACAACGGGATCGGCGGGGGC
>JADGHD010000770.1 GCA_019689615.1 Frankia sp.
CGGCGAGCGCAGCGGCCGCGGCCACCCCGACGCCGACCGCCACCCCCAGCCCCACCGCAACCCCGAGCCCCGGCGCCACCGAGGCTCCGGCCGACGGCACCCCGCCGGCCGACGTGCTGGCCGCCTTCGATGCGCTCACCTGCTCCCCGCAGGACCTGCGCGCCGGCGGGGGCGCCAACGACCGGGCCGAGGACTGGGTGGCCGCCTGCGACCGGGACGGCACCACGAAGTACCTGCTGATGCCGGCGGCGGTGGTCGGCACCGACGTCAGGACGGCGAGCGCGGGGCTGGCCTCCGGTGGCGCCACGACCGGCGTGACCACCGGCCAGTGGATCGTCAACGTCGAGTTCACCGGCTCGGGCCAGGACAAGTTCACCAAGCTCACCGAGGAGACGGTCGGCCGGCAGGTGGCGATCGTGCTGGACGGCGTCGTCCAGTCGGCGCCGGTGACCAACGAGCGGATCGGCGGGTCGGCCACGATCTCCGGCTCCTTCACCCAGAAGGATGCCGAGGACCTCGCGAACGTGCTCCGCTACGGCGCGCTGCCGCTAGCGTTCGAGAAGTCGCAGGCCGAGTCGATCTCCCCGACGCTCGGCCGGGAGGCGCTGCGCGGCGGTCTGCTCGCCGGCGCGATCGGCCTCGCCCTGGTGTTCATCTACTCGTTCTTCTACTACCGCCTGCTCGGCGTCGTCGTCCTCGCCTCGCTGGCGGTCAGCGCCGGGCTGATCTACGCGTGCGTGGTGCTGCTGGGTGACGGGATCGGCTTCACGCTCACCCTGGCCGGTATCGCCGGTCTGATCGTGTCGATCGGGGTCACCGCGGACTCGTTCGTCGTCTACTTCGAACGGATCAAGGACGAGATCCGCGGGGGCCGGACTGTCCGGCCGGCGGTCGAGCGGGCCTGGCCGCCGGCGCGGCGCACCATGATGTCCGCGGACACCGTGTCCTTCCTGGCCGCTGCCGTGCTCTACATCGTCTCGGTCGGCTCGGTCCGCGGGTTCGCCTTCACGCTCGGCCTGTCGACGCTGATCGACGTGTTCATCATGTTCGTCTTCACCCGGCCCATCGTGACCTTGCTGGTCCGGAAGAAGGTGTTCGCCTCGCCGCGCTGGTCGGGGCTGTGGCCGAGCCGTCACGGCATGGCAGCCGCGCCGCCACGGCGACGGCTGCAGCGGGCGGACGCCGTGCCGGCCGCGACACCCGCGCGGACCGGACAGAATCGGGAGTCCTCCAGATGATCTCGGCGATCCGCCGGTTCTACCGGGGCGAGGTCTGGTTCGACTTCGTCGGCAAGCGCAAGTACGCGTACATCCTGACCGGCGCGCTGGTCGTCGTCTCCATCGTCAGCATGATCGTGCGGGGCTTCTCGGCCGGTATCGACTTCACCGGCGGCGCGGTCTTCCAGTTCCCGGCGAAGGGCCACTCGATCGAGCAGGCCCGCGACGCGCTGGAAGCCAGCGGGGTCGACCCGGACGACGCCGTGATCCAGCACCTGGAGACCAGCGACCAGCTGCGGGTGCAGACCCCGGAGCTCACCGACGAGCAGACCGCCGCGGTGACCACGCGGGTCGCCACGGACTTCGACCTGCAGGAGCAGGACATCGCGGTCTCCACCGTCGGCGGGTCCTGGGGCTCGACGATCACGAAGAAGGCGATCCAGGGTCTGATCATCTTCCTCGTGCTGGTGACGATCTATCTCGCGGTCCGGTTCGAGTGGAAGATGGCGCTCGTCGGCATGATCGCGTTGATCCACGACCTCGTCGTCACCATGGGCGTCTACTCCCTGGTTGGCTTCGAGGTCACCCCGTCGACCGTCATCGCCGTGCTGGCGATCCTTGGTTTCTCCCTCTACGACACGGTCGTGGTCTTCGACCGGGTCCGGGAGAACACCGCCGGTATCGCCACCTCCAGCCGAAGGACGTACGCCGAGGCGACCAACGACGCGCTCAACGAGACGCTGATGCGGTCGCTGAACACGTCGCTCATCGCGCTGATCCCGATCGCGTCGCTGCTGTTCGTCGGCGCCGGGCTGCTCGGCGCCGGCACGCTGCGCGACCTCGCCCTCGCGCAGTTCGTCGGTATCGCCGCCGGCACCTACTCCTCACTGTTCTTCGCCACCCCGCTGCTGGTCGACCTCAAGAGCCGGGAGCGCGAGGTGCAGGCGCTGGCGGCCAGGGTGGCACGGGCCAGGGCGGCCGCCGAGCGGGCGGCCGCGGCCGGCTCGGCCGGCGCGCCGGTGGGCAGCGCCGTCGGCATGTCCGCCCCGGACATGGACTCGGGCACGGGCACGGCCGGCGACCCGGCCGGTGGCCGGG
>JADGHD010000771.1 GCA_019689615.1 Frankia sp.
CCGTCATCTCGGCTAGATTTCGCCCGCCCTCCCCATCGCGCGCTCAGCGCGCCGTCGCCGCCACAAGGAACCGCTCGACCGCTGCGATGACGTTCGCCAGCGCCGCGTCATCCGGGCGGCTTGAATCCCACACGACATCAGGCGTCAGCGCCGGATCGCCGATGCGCATGAGCCGATCCACGTACTCAGTGACGCCACGTGCCAGCGCGTAACCGGCGGCCACGCGCGCCGCCAGCCGCTCGCGGCGCACGGCATCATCCGCGCGGCAGAGCACGGTCAGCACCTGACGGCCCGCGAGCATGAGCGCGGCGTTGCCGTGCCGGCCGCTCGTCTCGACCACACAGGGGCTCTCGGCATCAAGCGCATCCTCCAGTCGGCACCAGGCGGCGAGATCATCACCAGTCCACACATCGCCCGGTGCGAGCAGTGCAAGCCGCTCATCATCGATGCCGAACGTGGGGATACCAAGCGCACGGTCGAGCGCCTGGCGAAGTGTGGTCTTGCCCGACGCGGGCGCGCCGCAGACATGAACAACCACGGAGCCGGCCCGCGCGGCCAGGTCGCGCTGCCGGGCGGCGAACTGAGGATCACGCGGCCGCGTCCAGCGCCCCGGGTCGCGGGCGCGCGCGCTCTTGATCCGGTGGCACGAAACACAGAGCGGCTGGAGGTTGGCGCGGTCGTGCGTCCCACCACGCGCCAGCGGCACGATGTGGTCAACCTCGGACGCGGGCGCTCCGCACATTCGGCAGCGCGGCTCCTCCGCCAGCACCTGTGCGCGCACCCGGCGCCACTCCCCGTCGTAGCCGCGCTGGTGCGCCGTCGGGCGCCGTCCCCGCCGCCGCTCCCGCTCGCGCTCGTACGCTCGCCTGTGAGTCGGGCAAAATCGCTGTGTGGTCAATAGCGGACAACCAGGCCAGCTGCACGGTCGCGGTGGGCGGTAGGGCATGGGCGAAGCTCCACATGCGACAAGCCGGGCAACAACCCGGCACTGACACGCTCCCACGTTACCGTTATTCTGCCCGATTGTGTCACAAATGTCAATCCCGCTCGAACACAAGTTCAACATGCGGGTGACCATCGAGCGGCCCGCGCTCAATCCGCATGCCGGCGATCTGGTCATCATCACGCATGAGCCCAGCCGCCACGATGCCGTCGATCGCGTGTTTGAGTCGCGCGGCGGCGTTGTCGAGGTCGGGAATGCGTCCCTTGGCACACCAGCGAATGAGCAGCGATACGCGCCCGGCCCATGGCTGCCAGTTCGAGCCGAGCACCGCCAGCGCCGCGTAGTACGCCTCTTCCCGAGCATGCTTGGCCGCCCGCGCTCGCTGCTGCCAGACGCCCCGCCCGTTTGGACTGAGCACGTTCGACGGGACCGAGACCGTCACGGTGATCTGCTCCGAGGTTGCCTCCGTCACGATGGCCTCTGAGCTGTGGGGACGATTGCGGCGCCGGAATTGCTGTGGATTGCCGGAATAGCCACCGCCAGAATCCGCGTCCCCATGCGGATGCTGGCGCCCGATTGCACCGAAATGACGCCCGGATTGCGTCATGCGCCGACGCATAGTCACCGCTCCACCCCCTGCTCAGCAGTAGCCCCATGCAATACGGCACGAGACGCAGTACTCAGGCGGGAAATTGGGGAGCCAACCACGGTCGGCACACCATATGCACGACGCTCCCGCCGCCACCCGTTCGCAGCCCATGCATGGCTCTGCCTCGTGATCATCCCAGGCGTAGAACCGGCCACAGTCACGGCAACGCCCGGTCACCCGCACATGTCCCGGACCCATCACCTCCTCCACGTACCCGCTCAGCACGCCGAATCGCAAGCCCAGCCGACAAATCCATGAACGCGCTCGCTGCATCACCGCTCCGCCTCCTTCAGAGCCTCGGACACCACTGCGATACGCTCCAACACCGTCCCGAGGTCCGCGTAGAGACGCTGTGCCTCGGGGAGTGTCAGTCGGTGTATGGCAACCTGGTTACCCTCTGGCGACCGGGGGAGATCCAGCCGGATCGTGACCGTTGGACTCATCGGAAGCTGTTGGTGCACCTCGTATCCCACCGCCACCCGGTCTGTGATATCCCTCCCCTCCGGCAACGTGTATTGAGAGAGCATCATCGGATTCCTCCTCTCGCTCATGCGGCGTCGAGGGCCGCCACCGCCGCGCGCAGCGCCTGCCCGTGCGGCCCGTCAATCACGCCCTCAGGGTCGGGCCGGATGCTGGTCTCCGTCGCATCGAGGGCCTGGACGAATCGGCGCGCGGCGTCCACAACCTGCCGAATCTGCGCGTC
>JADGHD010000772.1 GCA_019689615.1 Frankia sp.
GGCGGGCGCCGGGTGGCCGGGCGGACGTGCTGCACCTGCGGGTTGACCAGGACGGGGAGCGCGTCGGCGTGTCGCTCGGGCAGGCGCAGCTGCTGCTGGCCGGGGCGACCCGGCTGATGCTGGCGGCGGCGATGGCGACGATCGGCCCGGGGCCGCGGTTCCAGGGCCGCCGGCCGGACGTGGTGAAGGAGTTCGTCGAGCAGGACGTGCGTTTCGTGCACGCCGAGGCTGGCAGCCCGTTGCTGGCGGTGGTCACCAGCCTCGACGACGACGCGCTGGTCGGCCCGCCGCCGGCCGGCGGTGGCGCGCCCTCGGTGCGGCTGGCGCCGTTCCAGCGGCGGGCCGGGATGACGCTGGCGAGCGCGCTGGTCGAGGTCGCCGACCTGCTGCGGCTGTGCCGCCCGGCGCCGGGGGGGCCGGGGGGGGGCGGGCCCGGGCGGGCGGGCCCCGCCGGCGCGCCCGGGGTTGGCGGGGGGGCGGGGGGGGGGCGGGGGCGCCGACGGGGGGCGGGGGGGCCGCCGGGCGCGGGGGGCGCGGGGCGGGGCGGTTGCCGTCCTGGCGGACGACGAGGGCGCGCCGGCAGATGCCGAGGAGGCCGAGGAGACGGAGCCGGCGGCGCCCGGGCCGGGCGGGCCGGTCAGCCTGGTCAAGCAGCGGCCCGCCGGGAGCGGCCCGGCGGTGGAACCGGCGCCGCAGCCGGGGCCGGCCGGAAGCGGGGAGCTGGACGGCGACCTGGCGGCGGCCGTGCTGCGCGGCGTGTCGGCGGACCTGTGCGAGGCGCTGCTGACGATGCTGCGGGCGCCGCGGGTGCGCCGGGTGGACTTCTCGTTCTACTGGGCGCAGGGCAGCGGTGGCGCCTCGCCGCCGGTCACGCGGGCCGCGGTGCGCGCCGAGGACGCCGACGGGCTGCGGGTGCTGCGCGACCGGTTGGCTGCGCTGCCCGAGCCGCTGCGGACCGCGGTCTACGGGCAGGTCACCCGGCTCGACCGCGGGGCAGGCGACGACGACGGCGGGGTCGTGACGATCCACGGGGTCGTCGGCCCCTCCACGCCCCGGACGGTGCGGGTCGAGGTCTGCGGCCGGGAGTACGACGACGCGATCCGCGCCTACCGGACCAGGGCGCCGGTGCTGGCGACCGGCCGGCTGCGCCGCGGTGGCGGCGGCGGGGCGCATCTGCTGACCGGCCGGCTCACCATCGCCGAACTGCCGCACTGACCTCCGACCGGCCGGCAGGCCCGCCGCGGCGGCGCCCGGCGAGGGCCGGGTGGGTCAGCCGGCGGCGGGCGCGGTGGCGGGAGCGACCCGCCACAGGACGGTGGTGTGGCGCGCGCACGCCGCGGCCAGCAGCGCCCCGTCGCGGCTGAACCCGAGCCGGTGGACCGCGCCGTGCCCGCCGGACAGCGTCGTGGTGACGGCCGGGCGGGCGGGGTCGGCCACGTCCCACAGCAGCAGCCGCCCCTCGGCGTCGGCGGTCGCGAGGGTACGCCCGTCGGGGCTGGCCGCGAGCGCCGTGACGTCCTTGCGGTGGCCGGTCAGCTCTGCGGCGGGCCGCGGGTTGGCCGGGGCGCTGACGTCCCACAGCCGGACGGTCCTGTCGGAGCCGCCGCTGGCCGGCCAGCCACCGGACGGCAGGAACGCCACGGCCGCCACGGCGCCGCGGTGCGCGTCGAGGACGGCCAGCCGGGTCGGGCGGGCCGGGTCGGCGACGTCCCACAGCAGTACCCGGCGGTCGTCGCCGCCGCTGGCCAGCCGGCGGCCGTCGGGGCTGAACGCCAGCGCCCGCACGGTCTTGCGGTGCTCCTGCATCCGGCCGAGCAGGCTCCCCGGGCCGCGGCCGCGGGGGTCCCACAGGGCGACGACCTTGTCCTGCCCGCCGGAGGCGAGCAGGTTGCCGTCGGCGCTCAGCGCGACCGCGTGGACGTAGTGGGAGTGGCCCCGGTCGCCGGACAGCTCCTCGGGTGACGTCGGGTCGGTGATGTCCCACACCGCGACCCGCCGGGCGTCACCGACGACCGCCAGCCGGGTGCCGTCGGCGCTGACCGCCAGGTCACGCACCCACTCCTGGTTGAGACGGGCGCCGTAGGTGATGGTCGCGAGCTGGGCCGGGCGGTGCGGGTTGGCGAGGTTCCACAGCGTGACGGTGCCGTCCTGCCCGCCCGTGACCAGCACACCAGCCCCGGCGAACGCGACCGCGCGCACGGCCCCGTGGAACCGCTGCAGGTCGGCGAGGCGCTCCGCGGGCGCGCCGGCCGCGGGCGCCACGGCGGCCGGCATCGTGACCGGGGCCGGGG
>JADGHD010000773.1 GCA_019689615.1 Frankia sp.
CCGCCACCCCCTCGCCACCGCCCACGGACGGGCCGGCGCCGTCGTAGCGACCTCGACGACCGGCTACGCCGGGCCGGCGGCGGCCACGGCGTCCCGGCCGTCGATGCCGCGCAGGTTCACCGCGGTCAGGCCCTGGTACCGGCCGGGACGAGCGGGCATCCTCACCTGAAGATCTTCAGGTGAGGATTCTCACGTGAAGATGTAGTGGGCGGTGTCCACCCGCCGGGTCCACTCCCAGTAGAGCTCCAGTGGCCAGGGGGAGAGGGTGTAGACCCGGCCGGCCGGGTTCTTGTAGTGGCTGTGCCGGATCGACGGGTGCCCCCAGACCAGCTGGCGCAGCTCCGCCTGGGTGCGCTCGACGTAGTCGTCGTGCGGCTCCTGGCGGACCTCGCACACCCGGGCGCCCGAGGCGAGCGTCTCCCGGATGGCCTCCATGGCGTAGTGGACCTGGAACTCGGAGTGGTAGAAGAGGCTCGCTCCGGCTGCCAGGTTGGTGCCTGGCCCGTACACGCAGAACAGGTTCGGGAACTTCGGGATCGTGATGCCGAGGTAGGCCGTCGGCTCGTCGCCCCACATCGCGCGCAGCGAGACGCCCTCGCGGCCGGTGACGTGCATCGAGGCGAGGAAGTCGTTGTGCCGGAAGCCGGTCGCGTAGCAGATGATGTCGGCCGGCCGGTGGACGCCGTCGGTGGTCACGATGCCGTCGGGCTCGATGTGGTCGATGCCGGTGCGGACCAGCTCGACGTTCGGCCGCTTCAGCGTGCGCAGCCAGGTGCCGTCGTCCTGCAGGATCCGCTTGCCGGCCACCGGGTAGTCCGGGATGACCTTGTCCAGCAGGTCGGGCCGGTCGGCAAGGATCGACTTCATCCAGCCGATCAGCAGCTCGGCCCGGTGGGCGTTCGTCGGGTTGATCGACCGGTTGGTCGTGTCGACGTGGTTGGGGTCGATCCGGTACGGCTTGTTGCCCAGAGCGATGCCCGGGAACGTGGTGATGAACCGGAACCAGCGGCCGTAGAACGGCAGGTGTAGCGACGCCCACTGGGCGCCGGGCGGCACCGGCTGGTGGTAGAGCGGGTTCGGGATGATCCACTGTGCGGTGCGCTGGTAGATCGTGAGCTGCTCGACGTGCTCGGCGACCGCCGGGCCCAGCTGGAAGCCGCTGGCCCCGGCGCCGACCAGGGCGAACCGCTTCCCGGCCAGATCGGTCCTGGCCAGATCCGCCGGCCAGCGCGCGGAGTGGAACGACGGGCCGGTGAACGTCTCCATCCCCGGGATGTCGGGCATCTTCGGGATGTTCAGCGAGCCGACCGCGCTGATCACGAACCGGGCGTCGAGCACCTCCTCGGTGCCGTCGGCGGCCCTGGTGTGCACCCGCCAGCGGCCGGTCTCGTCGTCCCAGGCGAGCTGGGTGACCGTGACGCCGAACCGGCAGTATGGGCCAAGTTCGTACTTCTCGACCATCGAGATGAAGTAGTCGCGCAGCTCCGGCTGCTGGCAGAAGTACTCCGACCAGTGGTGCGACGGCTCGAACGAGTAGCAGTACTGGTGGCTGCCGATGTCGACCCGGGCGCCGGGGTAGCGGTTCTCCCACCAGGTGCCGCCCGGCGCCTCGTTCTTGTCCAGGATCACGAACGGCAGGCCGGCCTGCCGCAGCCGGATGCCGGCCAGGATGCCGCCGAGGCCGCAGCCGATCACGACGACCGGCGAGTCGGCGCGCACGGCCGGGTCGATCTGGTCGCGCCAGGTCACCGCGCCGGAGTCGGCACCGTCGAAGGCCAGGTCGTCGAAGAACAGCGCGGCCACCTGCTCGGTGACCTCGAGCTGGGTGGCGAGGAACGTCATCATCTCCAGCAGCAGCGACTTGTCCAGCTCGTGCGGCTCGCAGCCGCCATCACGGTAGGCGGCGATCGCCGGCAGCGCGCGGGCGCGCACCTCGGCCTGCTCCTCGGGCGGCATGCCGTACTGCAGGTCGAGCGAGTTGGCGAGCCGGGGCCGCCACGGGCCGCGGATCCAGGACGGGTCGCCGGTCATGTGCACCAGCGAGCACAGCAGCGCCGGCACGCTGACGTCGGCGAGCGCCGCCGCGATCACCTCGTCGGAGTCGGTGAACCGTTCCCCGGCGTGTGGATTCCGCCCCTGCGTCATCTCGCCTCCATCCCGGCCGCCCGCCCGCCAGGTCGTCCGGCCGCCGCCACTCGTTTCCCACTTGCCTAGACAAATGAGACCTCAGACACAAGCGAATCTGACGGGTCGTCAGAGCGTCGGTGGCCGGCCGCCCACCGGGCGCGGC
>JADGHD010000774.1 GCA_019689615.1 Frankia sp.
CGGGTGCGGGGGTGGTGGCGACGGCGGCCGCGGCGGGTGGCGCCCAGGGCGTTGTCGTTGCGCGCCCGGCTGCTGGCGCTGCTGCTCGCGCTGCTGACGGCGGTGTCGGCGGCCATCGTCGGGGTGACCGTCTTCGTCCTGCGTGGGCACCTGATCGACCAGGTGGACGCCCGGCTCGAGCCGATGCTGACGCGCTTCGGCGCGAGCAGGCCGCCGCCGGCGGGCCCGTTGCCGGACATGGTCGAGCCCGGGTATGGCGGGCCGCCGAACCGCGGCGGCGGGACCGGCTTCACCAGCACGTACCAGCAGAACCTGGTGACCGATGCGCCGGCTGGCCCGGCGGAGTTCCTGGACCTGCGGGGACAGCCACCGGGCTCGGTCGCGGCCTGGGTCCGCGACAACCAGGTCGAGGACGCGGAGCTGCTGGACCAGGGGGCGATCAGCGCGCTGACCGCGCAGGAGCGGGCGCCGCTGGCGACCGTACCGGCCGACGGCGAGCCCACGACCGTCGGGCTGGGCGGCCTCGGCGAGTACCGCGTCGCCGCCGTCGAACTGCCCGACGGGGCGGTGGCCGTAGCCGGCCTGCCGTTGGCCGAGGTCAACGCGACCGTGCAGCGGCTGGTCATCGTCGCGGGCGCGGTCGCGGCGACCGGGGTGCTGCTGCTCGGCGTCGTCGGCGCGGTGACGGTCCGGCGCACGCTGCGGCCGCTGGGCCGGGTCGCCGCCACGGCGGCGCAGGTCGCGAGCCTGCCGCTGGACCGGGGCGAGGTGGCCCTGCCGGTCCGGGTACCCGCGGTGGACACGAACCCGCGGACCGAGGTCGGCCAGGTCGGCGCCGCGCTCAACCACATGCTGGGCCACGTCGCCGCGGCGCTCGCCGCCCGGCACGCCAGCGAGACCCGGGTGCGCCAGTTCGTCGCCGACGCCAGCCACGAGCTGCGCACCCCGCTCGCCGCGATCAGCGGCTACGCCCAGCTCGGCC
This sequence comes from Frankia sp., assembly GCA_019689615.1. Taxonomy (GTDB): domain Bacteria; phylum Actinomycetota; class Actinomycetes; order Frankiales; family Frankiaceae; genus Pseudofrankia. The sequence continues at coordinate 983 of JADGHD010000774.1, forward strand.
GCCGGATGGCCGACGCGGTGCCGCCCGACGTCGGGCACGCGCTGGGCCGGATCGAGTCCGAGGCCGCCCGGATGACCGCCCTGGTCGAGGACCTCCTGCTGCTGGCCCGGCTGGACGCCGGCCGGCCGATCAACGACGAGCCCGTCGACCTGTCCCGCCTCGTCGTCGACGCGGTCAGCGACGCCCACGTGGCCGCCCCGCGCCACCGGTTCGACCTCGACCTGCCCGCGGCCCCGGTCGTCGTCCGCGGCGACTCAGCCCGCCTGCACCAGGTGCTGGCGAACCTGCTGGCCAACGCCCGCAGCCACACCCCGCCCGGCACCCGGGTGACCGTCCGCCTCGCCACCACCGGCGCCGGCACGGGCCCGCCCGACGGCGCCGGCCCGCCGCGCGACGGGCACGGCGAGCGCCGTCGCGCAGCCGGTCTCGCGGCGGCTGGCGCCGACCACGCCGGCCAGCGGCGCGAGGTCCTGCTGTCGGTCTCCGACGACGGCCCGGGCATCCCGCCCGCGCTGCTGCCCCACGTCTTCGAGCGGTTCGCCCGTGGGGACTCGTCCCGATCCCGGGCCGCCGGCGGCACCGGCCTGGGCCTGGCGATCGTGGCGGCCGTCGTCGAGGCTCACCACGGCCGGATCGCGGTGACCAGCGAGCCGGGCCAAACCACGTTCACCGTCACCTTCCCGGCCGACGTCGGCGACTCCACGCGGGGTGGGCGCCGCGACGAAGGGCGGGCACCAACGGCGATCGGGGCTGCGGCGCGGGGACTGCGGCGGGAGATGGCCGCGACCGCGCGGGGCGCGGATTCACAGGCGACGCACAGCTGGTTCCCAGGGCTGTGAAAGGGGCGCGCCAGAGCCTGCCGCTATGACATCGACGACTTCCGGCTTCGGTGCCCAGCCTGATGGCGGGCGGCGTGGCGAGCGGCAGAGATCGGTTTTCCCAACGGCGTTCGTGGACCAACGGGCCCCGGTGGATCGGACGTCCCCGCCGGGCCCGGCCGGCCCGCCAGGCCTTGACGAGACGGGGGAACGGGACGGTCCCGTAAGTCCGGTCGGCCCGGTCGGCTGGGTGAGCCCGCCCGGATCCGGGCAGCCGGGTGGCTGGGCTTCGCCGGGTGCTGCGGTGAGTCTGGCTGGCGCCGCGGGTGCCAACGGTTCCCCGGGGGCGGGGACGTTGGTTCGCCCGGATGGCTCGCCCTGGCCGGACGGGATGGCGGCCCCGGGGACCGCTGGCCAGATCGCCGTGGCGGAGGCGGCGAGCGCGGGTCCTGACCCGACGGCGGACGGGCTGGGGAGCCCGCCGCCGGGG
>JADGHD010000775.1 GCA_019689615.1 Frankia sp.
CCCTGGGACCTCGTCCCCCGCCTGCCCGCCACCGCCGCCCAGCCGCGCGCTGGCCGGGCCGGTGAGCCGCGTGGGGAGTCGGTAGGTTGTGGCGCCCCCGCCACTGTCGTGACCCCTCGGATGAGACCGATAGCTGGCAGTCACTTCATCCACTCGGGAAGTGTAGTTCAGCTCACCCAAAGTACGCTTGGCGAGACCATCAGCACTATGCGTCACCACCGGCGCCGAGCGCCGGGAGTCCCGCTGTGGCCGGACATCCCGGCCCGCCGGCCGGCGCCGAAGCCGCCCGAGGGCCGGGCTCGCCAGCGGGGCCAGGCGCGACGAGAGCGGGCCGGGCGGTGCCCGGGGCGGGCCCTGGGCACCGGCGCGGCTGGCGCAGAATGGGAGCCGTGAGCCGAGCGCCGTCGCCCGCCCAGCCGACCGAGTCCTTCTTCGAGGCCGTCGGCGGTGAGGAGACCTTCCGGCGGCTGGTCGCCCGCTTCTACGAGGGCGTGGCCAACGACCCGCTGCTGCGGCCGCTCTACCCCGAGGAGGACCTGAGCGGGGCGGAGGAGCGGCTGCGCCTCTTCCTGATCCAGTACTGGGGCGGCCCCTCCACCTACAGCCAGCGCCGCGGCCACCCCCGCCTGCGGATGCGGCACATGCCGTTCGCGATCGGCCCGGCCGAGCGGGACGCGTGGCTGGCCCACATGCGCGCCGCGCTCGACTCGCTGGAGCTGCCCGAGCACCTGGCCCAGCCGCTGTGGGGCTACCTGTTCTCGGCGGCGCACTCGCTGCAGAACCGCCCCTGAGCCGCGCGTCCCGGCCCGCCGCCTGACCGTCTGCGGCGGGACCGGCGGGCCTGGCCGGCTCACCGCCGTCGTCCCCGGTGGCCCGCCGCCGAGCCGCCGGCCCCCATGGCGACCGTTCCCGCCTCCGGCCGCGACCGCCGCACCGCGTCGCCGTTCGCGCCGGCCGCCTGACCGGCCCCGGCCGGCTGACCGTTCCCGGGGATCTCGACCACCAGCAGCGCGACGTCGTCCTCCAGCCGCGAACCGGTCCAGTCCCGGACCGAGCGGGCCAGCTCGCCGAGGCCGTCGTCCAGTGACCCGCCTCCCCCGAGCGCCCGCCGCGCCGCCGCCAGCAGCGGGAAGAACGCCCGGTCACGGGGCGAGCGCGCCTCCGCGATCCCGTCGGTGTAGAACAGCAGCCGGTCGCCTGGCTGGACCCGGATGGTCACGGTGGCGTCGTCGCCCCCGGCCCCCAGGCCGAACGGCGAGTCGCGGCGCGGCAGCGCGAGCATCTGGGCCTCGCCGCCGCGCAGCAGCACCGGGTCCGGGTGGCCAGCGCTGGCGATCGTGAGCCGGTCCCCGGCGAGCTGGGCGACCACGCCGGTCACGAAGTCGTCCAGGTCGCCGGCCCGGGTGACCTCGGCGTCGAGGTCGGCGAGCAGCTCGGCGAGCCGCGGCCGCTGCCGGGCGAGCACCCGGAAGACGCCGAGCACCCGGCTGGCCAGCCGGACCGCGTCCAGCCCCTTGCCGCGCGCGTCCCCGACCAGCAGCCGCAGCCCCCACGGGCTTTGCACCGCCTCGTAGAGGTCCCCGCCGACCATCGCCTCGGCCGCCGCGCTCTCGTAGCGCACGGCCAGCCGCGGCAGCCCGCGGCAGGTCGCATCGGCGCCGCCCGGCTGCAGGCTGGCGACGTCGGTGAGGATCGCGCGCTGCGCGGCGTCGGCGACCCGGGAGACGTTGGCCAGCCGGGTCTCCCGGCGGGTGTTGTACCGGCTGACGAAGATCGCCATCACCACGCCGGCGAGCACCCCGCCGAGCCGGATGAACTCGGCCGTCCAGCCGCCGCCGGTCGCGGCCAGGCTGTCGTACCAGCCCAGCAGCACGAAGACGACGAGCGCCGCGACGGCGTAGACGGTCGTGAGCACCGGGCCCTCGAACATTGCGGCGGCCAGCGGGCTGAGCACCACCAGCTCCCGGATCGTCCAGTACCGGTCGCTCACCTCCAGCCCGGCGACCGCCACCAGCACCAGCCCCGGCACCAGCAGCTCGAGCCATCGCGGCCAGCGCGGACGCCGGCCGCGGGCGCCCTCGGGCTCGGCCCCGGCCGGACCACGGCGGCCCTCCTCGGGCACCTGGCCCGTCGGCGCGGCCGGCTGCCGTCCGCCCGGCCCGGCACCGGCCGACCGGCCAGCGGACGGCCTCGCGGCTGCCCTGCCGGCCGCCGGGGGCGCCGTCGCCTTCGGTCCCTCGGCGGCCTGCCGGGCGGCCGCCGGGACGCGGGCGTGCCGCAGCAC
>JADGHD010000776.1 GCA_019689615.1 Frankia sp.
CCCCCGCTCCATCCCCCAACCGCAGGACCTGCTCCCCGGCTCGTAGAGCCGCCGCGGCCGGCGGCGCTGGACCGTGCCCGGTCCGTGGACCTCGCGGTGCCGGGTCCGCGCGGGCCCGGTCGGTCAGGCGGTCCGTGCGGCACGGCGGTGACAGGGCCGCGGTGGCGCGTCGGTGACGGCTCCTACAGTGGCCTGGTGACCTTCCCTGTGGAACGCGCGCCCGGCCCGGCGGCCACCGCTACTGCACCCGATGCCACATCGAAGCCGGCGGCGGGCGGCCCGGACGAGGCGCTGCGGGTGCTGCGGCGGGTGTTCGGCTACGAGTCGTTCCGCGCGGGGCAGGCGGAGATCATCGAGCACGTCATCGGCGGTGGCGACGCGCTGGTGCTGATGCCGACCGGTGGGGGCAAGTCGCTGTGCTACCAGATCCCGGCGCTGGTCCGGCCGGGTACCGGCGTGGTCGTCTCGCCGCTGATCGCGCTGATGCAGGACCAGGTCGACGCGCTGCGGGCGCTCGGCGTGCGGGCCGACTTCATCAACTCCACCCAGGACCCGGACCAGCGCCGCACCGTCGAGGCGCTGTTCGTCGCCGGTGAGCTGGACCTGCTCTACCTGGCGCCGGAGCGGCTGCGGCTGCCGGCCACCCGCGAGCTGCTCGACCGCGGGAAGATCTCGCTGTTCGCGATCGACGAGGCGCACTGCGTCGCCCAGTGGGGGCACGACTTCCGGCCCGACTACCTGGAGCTGTCGATGCTGCGGGAGCGCTGGCCGGAGGTGCCGCGGGTGGCGCTGACCGCGACGGCGACCCCGGCGACGCACAAGGAGATCACCGAGCGGCTCGGGCTGGCGGACGCCCGGCACTTCGTCGCCAGCTTCGACCGGCCGAACATCCAGTACCGGATCGTCCCGAAGAAGGACCCGCGCCGGCAGCTGCTGGAGCTGCTGCGCACCGAGCACGCCGGGGACGCCGGCATCGTCTACTGCCTGTCCCGCTCGTCCGTCGAGCAGACGGCCCAGTTCCTGGTCGCCAACGGGATCACGGCGCTGCCCTACCACGCGGGGCTGGACCCGGCCGTTCGGGCCGAGAACCAGGCTCGGTTCCTGCGGGAGGACGGGCTGGTCATGGTCGCGACGATCGCGTTCGGGATGGGCATCGACAAGCCGGACGTCCGCTTCGTCGCCCACCTCGACCTGCCGAAGTCGGTCGAGGGCTACTACCAGGAGACGGGGCGCGCTGGCCGGGACGGGCTGTCGTCGACGGCCTGGCTCGCCTACGGGCTGCAGGACGTCGTCCAGCTCCGCAAGATGATCGACACGTCCCCTGGCGACGTCGCCCACCGGCGCCGGCAGACCAGCCACCTCGACGCGATGCTGGCGCTCTGCGAGAGCGTCGAGTGCCGCCGCGCCGGGCTGCTGGCCTACTTCGGCCAGTCCAGCAACGGGCCGTGCGGGAACTGCGACACCTGCCTGCAGCCGCCGCGGACCTGGGACGGGACGGTCGCCGCGCAGAAGGTGCTGTCCGCGGTGCTGCGGCTGGCGCGGGAGCGCCGGCAGAAGTTCGGCGCCGGCCACATCATCGACATCCTGCTCGGCCGGTCGACCCCGAAGGTGACCCAGCACCAGCACCAGACGCTGACCGTGTTCGGCGTCGGCACCGAGCTGAACGAGTCGCAGTGGCGGGCCGTCATCCGCCAGCTCCTCGCGCAGGGCCTGGTCGCCGTCGAGGGCGAGCACGGCACGCTCGTGCTCACCGACGCCAGCGCCGACGTGCTGCGCGGGCAGCGCACGGTGCGGCTGCGCCACGATCCCGAGCGCGAGCGCCCGGCCCGCCAGCCCCGCGGCGCCGGCCGGGCGCAGCCGGCGGGCGATGGCGCGCGCCGGCCCGTCGCCGCGGCCGACCTGTCCGAGGAGGCGGCCGCGCTGTTCGAGCGGCTGCGCGCCTGGCGCGCGGGCGTCGCCAAGGAGCAGGGCCTCCCCGCCTACGTGATCTTCCACGACTCGACGCTGCGCGAGGTCGCCAGCCGCCACCCGACCACCCTGGCCGAGCTCGGCACGATCAGCGGCGTCGGCGAGACCAAGCTCAACCGCTACGGCGAGCAGGTCCTGGCCGTCGTCGCCGGCTGACCGGTCCGCCCGTGGTGGGAGGCGGCATGGTTGGTGCTCCCTGCGGCCGGCCCTGCAGGTGCGCTGACGGCCGGAGGCCGGCCTACAGGTGCGCTGACGGCCGGAGGCCGGCCTACAGGTGCGCTGACGGCCGGAGGCCGGCCTACAGGTGGTA
>JADGHD010000777.1 GCA_019689615.1 Frankia sp.
GGGGGCCGGGGGGGGTGGCGGGGGCCGGCGGGGGGGGGGGCCCGCCGCGCGCGCGGCGGGCCAGTGGGTCGCAGCAGGCCGGGCCCCGCCCCAGCCGGCGGGAGCGGCCACCGGGGCGGGGCCCGGCCTGGGTCAGCGATCGAGGAGGGTCACGTCCCGGGCGGCGCCGGTGGACGCGGAGGTGGCCATGGCGGCGTAGGCGCGCAGGGCGGCGGAGACCGGGCGGTCGCGGTGCGCCGGGCGGTAGCCGCCGGCGGCCTCGAGTGCCGCCCGCCGGGCAGCGAGCTCCTCGGCCGGGACCATCAGCTCCAGCCGGCGGGCCGGGATGTCGATCTCGATCCGGTCGCCGTCGCGGACCAGGGCGATCGTGCCGCCGTGCGCGGCCTCCGGCGAGACGTGGCCGATCGACAGGCCAGAGCTGCCGCCGGAGAACCGGCCGTCGGTGATCAGCGCGCACTTCGGGCCCAGGCCCCGGCCCTTGAGGAACGCGGTCGGGTACAGCATCTCCTGCATGCCCGGGCCGCCGCGCGGCCCCTCGTAGCGCACGACGAGGACGTCACCCGGCTTGACCCGGCCGCCGAGGATCGCATCCACCGCGTCCTCCTGGCTCTCGACGACCACCGCAGGACCGGCGAACGCCCACTGGTCCTCGGGCACGCCGGCCGTCTTCACCACGGCGCCGTCCTCGGCCAGGTTGCCGAACAGCACGGCCAGCCCGCCCTCGGCCGAGTACGCGTGCTCGACCGAGCGGATGCAGCCGCTCTCGGCGTCGGTGTCCAGGGTCTCCCAGCGGTTGGTCGAGCTGAACGGCTCGGTGGTGCGCACGCCGCCGGGGGCCGCCCGGAACAGCTCGATCGCCTCCGACGACGGGTTCGCGCCGCGAATGTCCCAGCGGTCCAGGTACTCCCGCAGGCTGGCGCTGTGCACGGTGTGCACGTTCGGGTCGAGCAGCCCGGCCCGGTCCAGCTCGCCGAGGATCGCCGGGATGCCGCCGGCGCGGTGCACGTCCTCCATGTAGTACCTGGTCGAGCTGGGCGCGACCTTGCACAGGCAGGGCACCCGGCGGGAGATCTCGTCGATGTCGGCGAGGGTGACGTCGACCCCGGCTTCGACCGCGGCGGCGAGCAGGTGCAGCACGGTGTTCGTCGACCCGCCCATCGCGACGTCGACGGCGAAGGCGTTGCGGAACGCGGCCCGGGTCGCGATCGACCGGGGCAGCACGGAGTCGTCGTCCTTCTCGTAGTACCGCCGGGCCAGGTCGACGACCAGCCGGCCGGCCTCGACGAACAGCTCGCGCCGGGCGGCGGCGGTGGCCAGCGTCGAGCCGTTGCCGGGCAGCGACAGGCCGATCGCCTCGGTCAGGCAGTTCATCGAGTTGGCGGTGAACATGCCCGAGCAGGAGCCGCAGGTCGGGCAGGCCGAGCGCTCGATGGTGGCGAGGTCGGAGTCGGTGACGTCCGGGTTGACGGCCGCCGTCATCGCGTCGATCAGGTCGAGGCGGGAGCGGACGGTGCCGCCATGGACCACGGCGTTGCCGGACTCCATCGCCCCGCCGGAGACGAACACGGTCGGGATGTTGAGCCGCAGCGCGGCCAGCAGCATCCCCGGAGTGATCTTGTCGCAGTTGGAGATGCAGACCAGCGCGTCCGCGCAGTGCGCGTTGACCATGTACTCGACGCTGTCCGCGATGATCTCCCGGGACGGCAGCGAGTACAGCATGCCGCCGTGCCCCATCGCGATCCCGTCGTCGACGGCGATCGTGTTGAACTCCCGGCCGACCGCGCCGGCCGCCGCGACCGAGTCCGCGACCAGCTTGCCGAGCTCGCGCAGGTGGACGTGTCCCGGCACGAACTGGGTGAAGCTGTTCGCGATCGCCACGATCGGCTTGCCGAAGTCCTCCTCCGCCATGCCGGTCGCCCGCCACAGGGCTCGGGCGCCGGCCATGTTCCGGCCGTGGGTGGTGGTGCGGGAGCGCAGAGCGGGCATCGGGGACCTCGGAATGTCGGGCTTGCGGGCGGAAGGCAGGCTGGTCGGCGGGTCCGGGCTGCCTGGTGGGCGGCGGCGCGGGCAGCGCGGGCGCTGCCGCTCGGGGATGCCAGGCCAGCGCGCCGGCGGCGCCAGCTCCGGTCCGGGCGTGCGCCGGTGACCAGCGTATCCCCGCCCGCCGCGCGGCCAACGGGCCGACGGGCTGTGCGGCCGGCTGCGGCCAGCCGGCCGGCCGAGGCCCACCGCTGGTCCCGGCGGCGGGCCGGCTGGGGCTATTCGGCGGTCGGGCC
>JADGHD010000778.1 GCA_019689615.1 Frankia sp.
GCCGGGATGACGTCCGTGCCAATCGGGGTGCGCCGGACCACGGTGGCGGGGCTCGTGGGGCTGGCCGCGGGGCCGCGGAGCGGGCCGACGGTGGTGCTGCTGCCGGGGTTCACCGGCAGCAAGGAGGACTTCGCCCCGACGCTGCCGCTGCTGGCCGCCGCCGGGCTGCGCTGCCTGGCCGTCGACCAGCGGGGCCAGTACGAGTCGCCGGGCGACCCGGCCGGGCCGGACGAGCAGTTCCGCATCGACGCCCTGGCCGCGGATGTCGCCACGGTCGCGGCCGAGCTGGGCGGGCCGGTCCACCTGGTCGGGCACTCGTTCGGCGGGCTGGTCGCCAGGGCGGCGCTACTGGCCCACCCGGCCGCGCTGGCCAGCGTCGTCCTGCTCGGCTCCGGCCCGGCGGCGATCGTCGGCCACCGTCAGCTCATCCTGCGCCAGCTCAGGCAGGTCCACGAGCAGGGCGGCATGGCCGGGGTCTGGGCGGCGGCCAGCGCCGTCGACCCGGTCAGGCGCACCCCGCAGGAGGCCGAGTTCCTGCGCCGCCGGTTCTTCGCCAGCTCCGAGCGGGCGCTGCTGGTCATGTCCGATGCGCTGCTCACCGAGCCGGACCGGGTCGCCGACGCCGCCGCTACCGCCAGCCGGCACGCGATCCCGCTGCTGGTCGCGCACGGCGAAGCCGACGACGCCTGGCCGCCGGCCATGCAGGCCGACATGGCCGCCCGCCTCGGCGCCCGCTACGCCGTGATCCCGGACGCCGTCCACTCCCCGGCCGCGCAGAACCCGGCGGGCACCGCGGAGGTGCTCACCGCGTTCATCTTCGACGTCCTGGCCGGTCGGGGCGCGCCGCCGCCCGCCCGGGTCCCGGCCGCGGCCGCCAGCAGCGACGAGCCGCTCACGCCGGCCTGACCGGGCCGCCGCGGCGCCGGCACCGCCGGCCGGGGCATGCCCTAGCGCGCGGCGCGCAGCCTGGTCGTCCCGCCGCGCCATGGGCCGCCGGCAGCCTCCGGCCGTCCCACCGGGCGCTGGTAGCCGTGCCGGCCGTGGTGGCCCGGCTGGCGGGGCGGGCGGCGCGCCGGGTCGGGGCGGCCGCGGCCCAGCGCGACCATGCGGGCGTCGTCGACCGCCAGCGGCGGGCAGAAGACCGGCCCGCTGGCGCGGTCGCAGCCCAGGTCGACCACCCGCCTGGCCAGCCGCGGGCAGTCGACCCCGTCGGCGAGCACGAGGATCCGCCGGCGGTGGGCGAGCGTGACGATCGCGGCGAGCACCGCCTCCCCCTCGACGTCGCGCAGGGTGGCGCGCAGGAACCGCTCGTCCATCCGGACCAGGTCCAGCGGCAGGAAGTCCAGGGTGGCCGGCGAGCCGATCCAGCTGCCGAACGCCCGCACCGCGACCGCGACCCCGTCCTCGCGCAGCCGGGCCAGCAGCGCCGGCGCCGACGGGACGGACCGGCCCAGGGTCTCCTCGGTGAACGACAGGCCGAGCGCGCCGGGCGGCAGCGCCCGGTCCCGCGCCAGCCTGGTCAGCTCTGCCAGGAACGCCGGCCGGGTGAGCTGGCGCGCGCCGACGTGCAGCCACAGCCGGGGCGGCCGGATGGGGGTGCCGGCCGTCATCCGGTGCCAGGTGCGGCTCTCCAGCACCACGGCGCGCAGCGCCCAGCGGTCCAGCGTCTCGCCGAGGCCCGCCCGCTCGGCGACGGCGTCCACGACGGCGGAGTCCAGCAGGCCGTGCTCCGGGTGCGCCCACTGCAGGCGCGCGGTCATCCCGGGGACCGCCCCGGTGCGCAGGTCGACCTCGGGCTCGAAGGCGAAGCGCAGCGTGCCGTCGTCGAACGCGGCATAGAGCGCGGGGACGAGGGCGAGGTCGAGGGCGGTCACCTGGTCTCTCCCGACGCGGGGACGAACGGCGCACCGCGCCGGGCACGCGGGACGCGGCCACACGTCAGTACCACAGGCGGGCAGTTCAGCGGGGGCGCGCCGCGAGGCCGTGTCCGTCCGGTGACTGCGCGCCATCTGGCGGCTGGAGCCGCCCGGTGGTCTTGGCCGTCCGGTGGCCTAGGCCGACTCCACCAGCCGCCGGACCGTGTCGACGTCGGGCCGGTCGAGCCAGGCGACCCGGGTGTCCCGGCGGAACCAGGAACGCTGCCGGCGGGCGAACCGGCGGGTCGCGGCCACCGTCGCGGCCCGCGCCTCCTCCTCGCTCGCCAGCTCGCCGCGCAGCCAGGCCAGCACCTGGGCGTAGCCGAGCGCGCGCGAGGCCGTCCTGCCCAGCGCCAGCCC
>JADGHD010000779.1 GCA_019689615.1 Frankia sp.
CCGCCGGCACCGCCCCCGCGGTGGCCGGCGGCGCCCCGGCCGTCGGGTCACCGGTGCCGGCGACGGCGGTCGCGGCCGGCGCAGCCGCCCTGGCCGTCGGCCAGCCCAGCCCGGGTACCAGGGGCAGCCTGGCCGGCCTGGCCAACACCGGCGGCGGCGGGGCTGGCGCGGCCGGCGAGGACGCCCGGCCGTGGCGGCCGTCGTTGTGGGTGTCCGTCGAGCTGGGCGCTCTCGCGATCGCCGTGACGGCGACCATGGCGCTGGTCGGGCACGCGGCGGCGGGTTCGCTGCCGTGGCTCGCCGCGACCAGCGTGAGCCTGCACCTGATCGCGATGTCGGTGTGGTTGGGGGGCCTGGCGGTCCTCGCCGCCGCGCTGCTCGGCCCGCGGGCGCGGGCGGCCGAGCTGGCCGGGGTCCTGCCGCGCTGGTCCCGGATCGCGATGGCGGCGGTGGCCACGCTCGTCGTCACCGGCGCGTACCAGGCGTGGCGCGAGGTGGGCACGCCTCCGGCGCTGGTCGACACCGAGTACGGCCAGTTGCTGCTTTACAAGCTGTGGTTCGTGCTCGCGATGCTGGGGCTCGGCGCGCTCGCCCAGCGCTGGGTGGCCCGGCACCACGGGCAGCGGGCGAGCCGTGCCGCCGACGAGGACGGCGGCGAAGGCGGTCCGGGCGCCGAGGCGACGGCCCAGGAGCCGGACCCGGCGGCGGTCGGCGTGCTGCGCCGCGGCGTGCTGGTCGAGGCGGTCGTCGGGGTGGCGGTGCTCGCGATCACCGCCGCGATGGTGAACCGGGTCCCCGGGCGCACCGCGTACGCGCCGCCGCTGCGCACCACCGCGGTCGCGGGCCCGCTGACGGTGGACGTGCGGGTGTCCCCGACGAAGGTCGGCCCGCAGACGATCGACCTGACCGTGCGGGACCCGCGGGGCCAGCCGCAGCGGGTGGTCGAGGCCATCGCCGAGCTGACCCTCCCGGGCACCGACGGCGTCGCCGCCGTCGGCCCGCTGCCGGTCCCGGTCTCACCGGTGGACACTGGCCGCCTGGTCGCGACCGACGTCGTGGTGCCGTTGCCGGGCGAGTGGCAGCTGACGGTCACCGTCCGGATCAACGACTTCGACCGCTACACCGCGACGGTCCCCTACCGCGTCCGCTGAGCCGGCCGCGGGCGCTCGATGGGGCTGGGCGGGCCCGGTCAGCAGCGGCGCAGCTCGTGCAGGGTGCCGGTCTGCGGGAAGTCGTGGGCGGCGGCCGGGCACCAGCCGGCGGCGCGCAGGTCGGCCAGCTCCGCCGCGCTGCCCCGCCGGTCGTAGACGAGGACGAACAGCAGGACGCGGCGCGGCGGGCTGGGCAGGCTGTCCAGGGCCGCGCGGGCCTCACCGGCCCCGACCGCGGTCAGGAAGACCGTGGACGCGACCGGCGGGGCCGGGCCGGCCTCGGCGGGTGGTCCGGCCGGCGCGGGCAGGAACGGGTCGTCGTCGCTGACGCCCATCGCGTACAGCCAGCCGGAGCTGGCCAGCCGCCCGCCGACGATGACCAGGTCGCCGGGCTGGTAGAGGCGGCGGGTCAGCGTGGTCGCGTCCACCATCAGCGCCACCGGGCGGATCACGTCCCGGTCGCGCCACAGCGGGTGCAGGGCGCTGGCGGCCGCGGCGGGGGTCGCGGCCAGCACCGCCAGGACCGCGACGATGCCCGCGGCGGCCAGCCGGGCCAGCCGCGGCCGACCGGCCGGCTCGCGGGCAGCCCGCCAGCCACGGCGCGCCAGCGCGTCCGCTCCGGCGGCGACGACGATGACCAGCAGCGGCACCAGGTAGTGGTTCGTGCGGTTGGCGCCGAACGGCCAGTAGCGCCCGGCGCTGGCGACGAGCGCGAGCAGCGGAGCGCCGAGCGCGGCGGCGAGCAGGACGCGGCCGTCGCGGCGGCGGGCCAGCGCGGCCACGCCGGCCACGGCCGCGACGGCGGCGGCCGGCGCGATCAGCCAGCTGGCCGCGAAGGTGGTGTCGGTGACCGGGTGGACCAGGTTGGGGTCGTAGCGGTCGACGCCGGTCGGCGCGCCGCCGAGGATCGCGACCAGCTCGTCGGCGACGAACCGCACCGCATCCAGCGGGTCGCGGCCGGCGAGGAACTGGCTGTCCCAGAACCGGCTGGCCCGCTGGCTCGACTGGTGGCCGATGAACAGCAGGGTGTGCAGCCCGCACAGGGCGAGCGGCGGGGCGGCGGCGAGCACCGCCCGCGCCAGCCGCAGCCGGTCGCGGCCGGCCGCGACCGGGTCGGCGACGGCC
>JADGHD010000780.1 GCA_019689615.1 Frankia sp.
TTGTGTATAAGCGACAGGCGCACCCCACCACGCCTGGGGTGCCCCGGTCGACGGCGGGTACGGGTAGGCGCCCGGTGGCGACGGCGCGGGCGGGGCGGCCAGCGGCGCCGGGGCCGGCGGCACCAGCCCTGGCGGCGGGAGCGGCGGGAGCGGCGGCAGCGGCGCGGTCACCGGTGTGCCCTCGACGCCCACACGGCCGCGAACTCCTCGCTGGTCCGCACGTTGACCACGAGCGCACCGGAGACCGCCGGCGCCGGCCGGCCGAACAGCTCGCCGACCTGGATCACGCTGGCCATCGCGTACCGCGGCCGGACCAGGGACACCGCCGTCAGTGCCGCCGGGTCCGGCTGGCCGGTGACCACGCCGAGCACGGCCGCCGGCGCGGTCGGCACCATGCGCGTCAGCGCCGCGAGCCCCGGATCACCGGGCTGCGGCGTGACCTCGGCGAGCAGGTCGAGTGCCGCGTCCACCGATGCGCTGTCCCCGCTGACGACGGCCCGCCGGCCGGAGGTGGTCCACAGCTCGGCCGGGAACCCCCTGCCGCGGCCGGAGACGACGAGCGAGGCGGCGACCCGGACCGCGTCCTCGAAGAAGTCGTCGGTGTAGGGGGCGGCGCTGGTGTCCAGCACCACCACCATGGTCATCTCGTCCGGGGCGACGTTGTGCCGGACCATCAGCCGCTCGGTCCGGGCGGTGGACCGCCAGTGGATGAGCCGGCGGTCGTCGCCCCGGTGGTACTCGCGCACCGAGTGGAACGCCACCCCGCCCAGCTGCGCCTCCCGGGCCGCCGGCCCGTCCAGGTCGAGCGAGCCGCCGGTCGGCAGCGGGGCGACGGGGTGCACCCGCGGCCGCACCCGCAGCGTGGCCCGCCCCGGCAGCTCCCGGCTGACCCCGACCAGGCGCAGCGGGTCGCTGTGGCGGATCACCAGCGGGCCGATCTCGAACAGCCCGCGCCGCGAGGTGGGGATGGGGTAGGAACGCTCGGCCCGGGCACCGCCCGCCAGGCTTGGCAGCGTGACGCCGACGCTGGTGCCGGCGACCCGCTCGACCGCCTGCAGCGGCGGGCACCGGCGGCGGGAGACGTTCGTGACCGCCAGGACCCCATGTGCCTGCTCCCCCACCTGGACCCGGGCCGGCCGGACCTCCCGGATGACGGTCACGTCGGGGGCGGTGAACAGCCACCCACCGGCCACCAGCAGGGCCAGCGCCGCCGCGGCGGCCACCACCACGAACTCCGGGTAGTGCAGCAGGAAGCCGGCGGTTCCCACGGTGACGGCCACGGCGGCGACCGCGAGCCCGGTCCGGGTGATCACCGGCCGGCCGAGCGTCGAACCGGGCCGGCCGGTTGGTGGGGCGCCAGGACCGGGAACTCGGGGCTGGCCGGTCGCCGGCGGACTAGGCGGCCCGGGTAAGGCGGGCTGGCCCGGCGGCCCCGCGCCGCCCGGCACCGCCCACGCGCTGGTGGTCCCGACGGGGACGGCCACGGCTGTGACCGGCGGCGCCAGGGTGGGCGCTGCCGTCGCGGCGCCAGGCGCACCCGGCCCGCCGCTGGCCTCTGGCTTGCCGTCGTCCACGCTCGTCTGCCGTCCTCGGCGGTGGTCCGTCCGGAGCGGTCAGCCGTGGTCACGCGGCCACCGCCTGCCAGCGCTGCCCTGGCGCCGAACGGTCACCCCGCCGGGCCGGGACAGCTCCCGCGGCATCGGCCCAACAACTGGACGTCGAGCCAACGGAACCAGGTACCCGTCGGCGCTGCCGCAGATATCGGGCCAAACATTACTCATCCAGATCGTTCTCCGCCGCAAGGCTGAGCGGAATTTGAGGGAGAGTTAACGTTGCCCGCCGCCGCGTGGGCAGCCGCGGCAGCCGGCCCGGTCCGGCGCCAGCCTGTCGCGCCGGCACCGCGGCGCAATGAGCCGTTGGCTAGGAGACGACCGGGCCGCCCAGCGCGAAGTTCACCCGGGACCGACCACCGCCGTTGTGGTTGATGACCAGCCACTGCTCGCCGGGGAATGTCCACGGATCGACGTTCACCACGACGACGCACTGGGCGCCAGGCGAGAGCTGGCGGCCGGAGCAGCCGTCGGAGTTGATCCAGGTCTCGCCGGTTACCGATACCCCGCTGATCACCAGCGGCCCGGTGCCGGTGCTGGTAACGGTCACGTTCCAGGGCGAACCATACGGGCCGCCGCTGACCGACAGCGCGGCCCACGGCTCCGCCGGGGCTGTCTCTTTTAACCATAACCGAGCCCACGAGCACCGCCGTAAGGGCG
>JADGHD010000781.1 GCA_019689615.1 Frankia sp.
CCGCTCCATCATGATCTGTCGGGTGTAGAGGGCCTGCTCTGCCTGAATGGCGATGTCGGACGCGGTTCCCTGGATTCCGCCCGACGGCTGGTGCATCAGGATCCGGGTGTGCGGCAGGGCATAGCGCTTGCCCGGAGTGCCGGCGCACAGCAGGAACTGCCCCATCGACGCGCACAGCCCGAGCGCCACCGTGGCGACGTCGTTCTCCAGGTACTGCATCGTGTCGTAGATGGCCATTCCGGCGGACACCACACCACCGGGGGAGTTGATGTAGAGGTAGATGTCTCGGTTCGGGTCCTCCGCGTTCAGCAGCAGCAACTGGCCGCAGATCGCATTGGCGACCTCGTCGTCGACGGCGGTTCCGAGAAAGATGATGCGTTCCCGGAGCAGCCGCTGGAATACCTGGTCGTCGAGCCCCAGCCGGTTCGGGTCGGCCACGATGTCCCTCCTGGATCTCGGCCTGGTGGCGGTGCCGTTGTCGGTCGCGTCGCGGCGGCGCCGTCGGGAGACGGCGGGCCGTGCCGCGACGGGCACCAGCCGGCGCGAATCCAGCCTGCTGGGCGCCCATGGCGTCCGGGAGCACCATCTGCCCTTGGCAGATCTGCCCCAGGCAGACCGGCCGGTGGGCCGACGGCGGCAGCGCGGGGATGGCCGCGCCGTCGGCGGGAGATCCAGCGGAGCGGACGGCGCCCGCCGAGGCGGCGGCGCCGGTCGGGGCTACTCGGCGGCGCGGCGGGCGCGGCGGGCGTCCTCGTTGAGGCCCGCCAGGAACGACTCCGCGATCCGGACCTGCTCCTCCAGCGAGCGCAGCTTCTGCTCGCCGAGCTCGACCCAGGCCTGCAGGCGGTCGACCAGCTCGGCGCGGCGCTCCGGCGGCGTTGCCGGACTGGTCGCCTCTTCCCGCAGCGCGATCAGCGCCCGCATCTCCTCGAGGGCGAACCCGAGCGGCTTCATCTTCTTGACGAGCAGCAGCCGGTTGACGGCCTCGTCGTCATACAGCGGTGCCCCGCCGACGTCCCGGCCGACGGCGGCGAGCAGTCCGGCTTCGGCATAGAACCGGGTCGTACGCAGTGAAAGGGTGACTTTGTCCGCCACGTCTCCGATCTGGTAGACGTCGCGCTCGGCACCGGCGGCAGACGGGCTGTGCGTGCTGGACAACTGGGCCCTTACTGGTGTTGTCGGACGGGGACGGTGTTTGGGCTCGGCGGCGTGCCGAGCGACCAGCGGTCTCGCGGGCATCAACGCCGAGCTGGCGGCGAGCGACTGCCGAGGCAGGAAGGACGTCAGTGTCCGGCGGGCCCTGCCTTGGTGCGCGACGCGTCCAACTCGGCGTGGCCGCGGTCGGCTGGTGGGACCGCACCGGGACCGGCGCCGTCCCGGCTCTCATCGTCGCAGGTCAAAGTCTTGCCGGTGGCATCGCCGGCCGGACCGGCGTGGTGCGCGCCCGGGCCGGGCGTCGGCGCCGGGTCGTCCGGCAGCCGGGCCGCGTCGTCGTGCAGGCCGGCCACGAAATCGGCCGCGATACCGGCCCGGGCCTGCAGGTCGGCGAGCTTCTCCTCGGCGAGCACCGCCCAGGTGCGCAGCCGCTCCTGCAGCTCCTGGCGGCGCTCGGGCGTCAGGTCGGGCAGCCGCAGCTCGTCCCGCACGGACAGCAGGGAGCGCATCTCCTCGAGCGTGAAGCCGAGTGGCTTCATCTTCTTGATCAGAAGCAGCCGGTCGAGCGCGTCCTCGTCATACAGCCGGAATCCGCCCTGGGTGCGGCCGACCGGGCTGAGCAGTCCCGCCTCCTCGTAGAAGCGGACGGTCCGCAACGAGAGGCCGACCTGCCGGGCAACGTCCCCGATCTGCAGGACGGTGCCGGAAGCGGCCTGATCCCGTCGCGTCGTGAACAAGTGCAACCTCACGCAACTGTTAGGTGTCCAGAGGACCGGCTGACCCTCGCGCGGATTTTACGGGAGTTCATCCACGCTCTCCCAGTCGCCATGCCGGCAGGTGGTCGAAGACCGGGCGAAACTCACCTTCTGCGATTCCCGGACGGGACGGCCGCAGCCGCATGGGCATCATCCGAATACGCACCGTTGCCCAACCGTGCGGCTGTAGGGACGGAATGTCATAACCCGTCCGTGGGCGCGTCGCGCCCGGTCCGAGACGGTCCGTGTCGCGGCTACCCCGAACCGCGAGCGGTGTTCCGCTGGCACGATCCGCGGTCACGCCGACGTTCCGGCATGCGCGGTGGCGGTGGTGGGCGCGGCGAGGGTG
>JADGHD010000782.1 GCA_019689615.1 Frankia sp.
TCGTGCGGTGCTCGCCGCAGGCGCCGCAGATGCGGGCGGGCTGGGCGTAGCAGGCACGGCAGACCGGGCCGCTGGGGGTGCGGGCATAGGTGGGGGCGACGATGCCGCAGCCGGAGCAGGCCCGTTGGGGTGGCTGGTGGCAGTTCTGGCACAGCGGCGCGCCCGTGGCGTCGCGGGAGGCGAGTCGAAGCACACGGCCGCAATGGGCGCAGGGCTCGGGCGGTCGGGCGCACTGGGTGCACAACGGCCCTCGCGAAGTCCGGGAGTTGACTACTCGGATGTTGCCGCAGTCCGCGCACGGCTCGGCGCGTGCGCGCCGGTAGCAGCCGTCGCAAACCAGCCCGGCCGGGGTGCGGTGGGTCAGGTAAGTGGTGCGGGGGCAGGTCAGACAGCGCGGGAGGCGGACGTGGTCGTAGCCGGCGGCGGCCAGTCTGCCGGCCAGCACGACCAGAGGCCGTGGGACGTCGGAGGCACCGGAGGTCAACGCGTCGGGGTGGGTGGCCAGGTGGGCATCGAGCTGGCGCAGTGCGGCCGGACGGGGCGCGGCGCGGGCGACCAGGTCGCCGGCGGCGGCGACGGTCAGGCCCGGCACCAGTCGGGCGACGGTGGCCGCGACCTGCCGTGCGAGCGGCGCCGGCTCGGGGGCGCTCACGTGCCTGGCCGTCGCACGATGGTGCGCCGCACCGGCGGCGCGGGCTCGGGCTGCCCGGCGGTCCTGGCGACCTGGGCGTTGACCACCTCCACCTCGACGAGGTCGTTCGGCGTCACCGACAGGATGTCGCACAACGCGGCGAGGGTGTCCATCGACAGCCGCTGCGGCGGCTGCGTCACCAGCCGGTAGACCTGCTCGCGGGACAGGTGCACGCCGCGTTCGGCGAGCAGCGGTACCAGGTCGCTGGTCTGGAACAGGCCTCGTTCGGCCATCCGTGTCCGCAGCAGCCAGCGGTAGCCCATCTTGCGGATCACGGGGTGTGCTCCCACAGTTCGGGGCGGCCTTCGAGCGCGCGGCGCACCAGCCGGTTGCGGTACTCGTCCGACACCCCGGTGTAGATCGCGGTCGTCGAGGCGTACCGGTGGCCGACCTGCTCGGCGACGAACCGTTCCGGATAGTCGAATTCGACCAGGTGCGTGACGTACGAGTGGCGCAGGCAGTGCAGGTCCAGCTCCACCGGCAGGCCCGCCGCGGACCGCGCCAGCTCGAACGCCTCGTTGACCGACCGCAACGAGATCCGCCCGGCCCGTTCGGTGACCCAGACCGCCGGCAGCGCCCCAGGGCGCAGCAACGGACGTATCCGGCTGACCCAGTCGTCGAGCACCTCGACGATCCAGTCCATCTCCGGCACCGTGAGCACGGTGCGTCGCCGCGGCGGGCTGCCACCCGACGCCTTGCCCCACCTGACGAACAGCGCCCCGTACTGGCCGTACTGGCTGGCCTTCGGCGAGCGGCGCAGGTCCGCCAGATCCAGACCGCGGGCTTCACGGCGCCGCAGCCCGTAGGCATAGACGGTCTTGAGCAACGCCGCGTCCCGCAGCGCGGGCAGCGTGCCCTTGCGGCCCCGGGCGCGGGTCTGCTCCGCCCTGCCGTCGGCGGCGTCGAACAACGCCTGCACCTCGTCGTAGGTCAACGGTCGCCGCCCCGGCCTGCCCTCGTACTCCACGACGTGCGTCACGCTGTTCCACTCGTGGAACACCTGTGCAGGCACCCGGCCGAACCGGTCCTGGCAGACCTGCGCCCAACCGTACCGGCCGTCGGTGAGGTAGTCGCAGAACATCCGAAGCGCGATCTCGTACCCCCGCGCGGTCGACACCGCGACCGGCTTCTCGCCCGACCGCAAATGGCCGATGAATGCCTCCGCCTCCGCCGGCGTCCATTCCCACGGATACAGCCCGGAGAAATCCACCAGCCGCCGCACCAGCGCCACCCGCGGCGCGATCGTCGCGTCCTCCCGAAGAAACCGGGCCTGCTGCTGACGCGCCCACCCGGCGAGCATCGCGTCCAGCGTGGCCCGCTGCGGATGCAACGGCACAATGCCTTCTACCAGCTCCAACCCAGCCGAACCTGGCAACTCGCCAGTACCCACCCAGACCTCCCCTTGCATCAGACGCAACATTGATGCAAGAGAAAGTAGCGGTCGGGAAATCACACCTCAACAACCCAAAGAACCGGCGCGTCACGGTTAGATGCCCCTCGTATTCGCCAGGTCTTCGGACTCTTCGGACAACGCCGAATGTTGTATCGGCTGCAATTCCGCCCGTAA
>JADGHD010000049.1 GCA_019689615.1 Frankia sp.
AGTCGGCGCCGGTCGGTGGTCTGCCGGCTAGGGCAACTGGGCGGCGAGGCGTTTCGGGGCGACCGCGCGGTAGGCGTCGAGGACGATCTCCGCGAGTTCGGCCCAGTCGACCGGGACGTCGAGGTAGACGCCCAGCCAGCCGCGATGGCCGACGTAGGGCGGACGGAAGAAGCGGTCCGGGCCGCGGCGGCGCGGGCCACCCGCGGCAGCGGGCCAGCACCGACCCCGGAGAACCCGCCGCTGGCCCAGGGCCCAGAGCGTGCAGTTGTGCCGGCGGCCGTCAGGCCTGACAGGTAGCCGGTGACCAGCGAAATTCACCGGATCGCCGGCTGGGCGACAGCCAGGTACGCAAGCCTTGGTCGCTGGCCTGCGCGACAGCCGCGCCCGGTCGCCTCGTACCCCCGTACACCCGTACCCCCGCACCACCCTGATTGTCTGCGCGGTCGGCGTAGGAGACTACTACGACAAGAGCCGCCGACCTGTGGCGCAAGGGCTGGCCGGATTTCCGGTGGCCGCGGCCAGGTCCGCACAGTCACGATCGGGGGAGCCACAGGCCGATGAACCGGCAGGGACGGCGGCAGCTGAACGCGGTTACCACGGACGTCGGTGCGTGGGTCGAGCTGGCGAAATCCCACCTGGAGCGCAGGCGCTGGATAGAAGATGCGGCGGCCAGCGCCACCATGGCGCTGCGGCGTGCCGTTCTCGATGTCCGCCGAGGCGACGTACCGGCCTGGCGAGTGCTGCCGCTGCGGGCAGGCGACGAAACCCGCCTGGGCGCGGTCGAGCGTCGTACCCGGCTGCCGGAGCTCACCCCGGCAGACACGGAATACCTCAGGTTCCTGGAGGGCGACGACGTCGCGCGCTCGCTGCGCGACGCGCGTCACCTGCTCGGCGTCCGCCGCTTCTTCACCGGGAAGGCGAGGCGCGACGCGGGGGAGCAGGCGGCCGAGCTCCTCACCAGGTACCGGGACTGGGGAATCGAGCACGACCTGCCCGCCGCGCTGGCTCGACTGGCACCCGGCCCGGACGGGGCGACGAAGGTCAGCCTCGCGGACGCGCTGTCCGCGGACGTCGGTCTCGTCCGCGCGCTCGCGCTGCCTGGTGAGCCCGAACTCATCCCGGCTGCCGCCATCGCCGGGCTCGGCCGGGCGGTCGCCGCGATTCGCCGCGAGCTTGCAGCCGAGGAGCGTTACCGCAGTGCCGCGATCGAGGCCGGCGAGCAGGTCCGGCGCGCTGAGACCCAGCGAATGCTCGCGGAGATGCCCGTCGACAGGCTCCGGGAGGCCACCCGCGGACGGCTCGCCGAGGTCCTGCGCAAGCTCGAGGCGGCCGGGATCACGACCGTCGCGCAGGTACTCGACCAGGGAACGCGGCTACAGCAGCAGGCCGGCATAGGGCCAGGCCCCGCGACCCGGATCCTCGGCGCGGCGCAGACGCTGTGGCAGACGACGTTCGACGAGATGCCGGTGCGCATCGACATCGCCAGCCGCACGCCGCAGACCACCGAGCTCCTGCGCCGGCTCGGCGAATGGGACGCACGCCGGCGGCTGCGCAACGCGGCGGCTGACGTGGAGCGGGCCGAGTACCTGGCTGGCCTGGGCGCCGTGGACGGCCAGGCCGAGCAGCTGGTCGTGTTCGCGGCGGGGGAGCTGGATGCCCAGGCGCTGCTCGCCGAGGTCGAGTCGGTCCGCCAGCGGGCGGCACTGCTCGAAGGCGCCCCGGCGAGCCGGGTAGTCTCCGCGGACCCGTGGGAGGACTTCTTCGCGCGGCCGGCGGACTACTTCGCCATGCTCGTCGAGCTCGGGCTCGCGAAGGAGCACGAGGAACGGACACATGGCGACCTGCCGGAGCAGATCGTCGAGGCCGTCCGGGCGTTCTCGCTCAACACCCACTATCTGATGGTCGGGTCGCTGCGGGGCTACCAGAGCTTCGCCGCACGGTTCGCCCTCGTACAGCGAAGAGTGATCATCGGTGACGAGATGGGGCTCGGGAAGACCGTCGAGGCGCTTGCCGTGCTCGCGCACCTGCGTTCCCAGGGCCACCACCACTGGATCGTGATCTGTCCCGCCGCGGTCGTCACCAACTGGATCCGCGAGATCTCGTCGAAGACGGCGCTGCGGCCGTTCCGCATCCACGGGCCAGATCGGGAGTCGGCCGCGAAGGAGTGGGTGCGTTCCGGCGGCGTCGCCGTGACCACCTTCGACACCTTGTACTGGTTCCGCGGCAGGATCCCCGACCACCTCGATATCGGCTGCGTCGTCGTCGACGAGGCGCACTACATCAAGAACCCCGCGACCCAGCGATCCCAGAACACGGCCGCCGTGCTGCGCCGATCGGACCGCGCGGTCCTGCTGACCGGCACGCCGATGGAGAACCGTCTCGAGGAGTTCGCCAATCTCGTCCGGCATGTGCAGCCCCAGCTGGTCGTCGACACCAGCGGCCGGTCACCGAAGCGGTTCCGTAGCCAGGTCGCGCCGGCCTACCTGCGCCGCAACCAGGAGGACGTGCTCACCGAGCTGCCCGGTCAGGTGGACATCGACGAGTGGGTGTCCATGTCCGACGCGGACTTCGCCGCCTACCGGCGGGCGGTCGAGGCCGGGAACTTCATGGCCATGCGCATGGCTGCGATGACCCAGGGCCGGAAGTCCCACAAGGTCCAGCGGCTCCGGGAGATCGTCGCCGAGGCCGAGGACAACGGACGCCGAGTGCTTGTCTTCTCCTACTTCAAGGACGTGGTGCGCCAGGTCGTCCAGGAGCTGCCGGGCCAGGTCATCGGCCCGATCCAGGGGTCGGTGCCGGCGGGGGAGCGCCAGCGGATAATCGACCAGTTCTCTGCCGCGAAAGGCGGCGCTGTGCTCGTCGCCCAGATCCTCTCCGGCGGTGTCGGTCTCAACATTCAGGCCGCGTCGGTCGTCGTCATCTGTGAGCCGCAGGTCAAGCCCACGATCGAGTGGCAGGCCATCGCTCGTGCGCGGCGGATGGGGCAGGTGGAGACCGTCCAGGTGCACCGGTTGCTGTCCGAGGAGGGCGTCGACCGACGGATCACCGAGATCCTCGGGCCGAAGATCGCCCTCTTCCAGAAGTACGCGCGGGTCAGCGCGACCGCCGAGAGTGCTCCTGAGGCGTTCGACGTGACCGAGGCGGAGCTCGCCCGCCAGGTCATCGCGGACGAGCGGCAGCGGCTGTTCGGGGCGGCGTCGTCGGCCTCGCCAACCGAGGTCATCGCGAGCTGACCCCGCCGGCTCCCGTCAGGGCCGGGTGACGGTGAGGGTGACCCGGTAGGCGCTCGCGGGTTCGGGACCCAGGCTGTGGCGTTCCGGGGCGAGGCCGGTCAGGCGCAGCCGGTAGCCGGCGACCGCCGCGTCGTCGGCGCCCGCCGTCGGGTTCGAGTGCAGCTCGACGGTGGCCGCGTCGGCTCCGGGTGCGCTGGCCGACAGCGTGACGACGGCGTCGCCGGACCAGACGCAGGCGATGCCCGGGTCGGTCGGGCAGCGGCTGTCCTCGATGTCGGTGAACGTCAACGCCAGGCCGCCGACGTCGTCCCGCCAGGTGTGCGCCAGGCCGAGCGTGACCTCCACCGTTGACGCGCCAGGCTGGGCGTCCGGGGCCGACTGGTCGGCAGGGCCGGGTGTCGACGGCGATCCCGGCGTGACCGGGGTCGGGGCTTCGGTTGGCGTGCCCGGCGCCGGGGACGAGGAGCCCGCCTCGACCGCCGTCTCCTCCAGCGGATCCGCAGCGAACGCGTCGTCGCCGCAGGCGGCCAGCGACAGCACGAGCGGCAGGGCCAACGCGACCGCCGCGAGCCGGGCGGCGCACCGCCGCACGAGGTGGCGCATCGGGCTCACCTCCACCCGCCGACGCGTGCCTTTCGCCCGCTCCCGCTCCTTGGACGCCCCAGTCAGCCACCCGGTTCCCTCGCCGCGGCGGGCCCCAGGTTCTCGTCCCCACCGAGCTGGCGGTGACCGGGCGACCGGGACCGCCCAGCGCCGTCGACCGGCCAGCCCTCGGGTCGGCCGCCGCCCGGCTGGTCGCCGCAGCCAGCGGGTTGCCGGGGGAGCCGGGGGTTCAGTCGGACGAGGAGTCGTCGTCGATGGCCGAGGCCGGGCTCGCGAGGCGTTCGGTGAGCTCGGTCACCGCGTGCAGGGTGGGCCAGCGGCCGGCTATCCGGTCGTGCAGGTGGCTGACCTGGCTGCTGACCCGCCGGGAGCCGGTGGCGCGGCCGATGCTGGCGGCGACCAGGGTGGCGCGGCAGGCCTGCTCCGGCTCACCGGCGTCGATGTACGTGACGGCCAGGTGGTAGACGTACTCGGCCGCCCATTCGGCGCGGCGCTGGTCCCTCGGCAGGCCGCGCATGCCGGCGGTCAGCTCGGCGGCGGCGCGGCGGGCGCGGCGCGGGTCGTGGCGGCCGAGGAAGCGGTGCACGAGGCCGTGCTGCAGGCGGGCGAACGCCGGGGAGAAGTAGTAGCTCCACGGCGGCGGGCCGTCCTGGGAGTCGCTGGCCTCCTCCCAGAGCCGGTCGGCCTCGAGGAGCTTGCGGTCGGCGGCTGCGGCGTCCCCGGCCATGGCGTACCCGCGCGCCTCCTGGCCGGCGTCGTAGGCGCGCTGGCCCGGGTAGACGTCCGGGACGCGCTGCGCGGCCTGGGAGAGGCCGATCAGTGGGCCGACCGCCCGCGACTCCCAGGCGAGGTGGCCCTTGTAGCTGAGGATGTTCGCGCTGAGGGAGGCGTTGCCGGCCTCGGCGGCCCATTCCGCGGCCCGGTCGAGCCAGACCCGGGACTGGCCGATCTTGCCGGTGTTCGCGTGCAGCCAGCCGGCGAACTGGGCCCACTGTGCGGCGACGTCGACCATCGCCCCGCGGGCCGGGCCGCGGGCCTCGAAGACCAACGGCATCAGCGCGGCGAGCTGCGCGGTCACCGGGGGCAGCAGGGGAGCGGAGCCGACCTTGTCCTCGATCTCGCGCTGCGCGGCCAGGATCACCGACAACGACTCGGCGAGCGCGACATCCGAGCGGCGCGGGTAGCGAACGGCCGCCCGCAGCCGGTCCCCGTCGAGCGCGCGGGCCGCGGCCTCCTCGACGCCGATGCCCGCCCCTGACCCGGAATCGCCGTCGGTACCGGTGCTGAGCTCCCCGGAGGGGCCGATGCCGGGCTTCACCGCGAGTCCGGCGACGACGGCCGCGTCCATGGCGGTCGCGGCGATCCGGGCGCTCGCGCCGGCGCGGCCCGAGGAGGCCGGCGCGAGCCACTCCGCCGCCACCGCGCCCGCGGCATCGGCACCGCACCCTAAGACGCTGTCCTCGGGCACCGTCGCCGGGTGCACCGGTGGCTGCCACGGCGGTTCGCGGCGCGGGCGATGTGACAGCGCGGGGACCCGCGGCACGAGCCCGCCGCGCTCCTTGTCCGCACCGGCGACGGGTGACGAGGCGGCCGGGGCTGCCAGTGCTTCCGGAGCGGCGCCGCCGCGGCCGCCCCGTTCGCTCGGAAGTGGGGGGCGGAAACCGAGCGCTGCCGGGGTCGTCCCGAACAGGTGGCAGTAAGCCCGCTGGTAACGGGGGCCGGGGTAGGACTCTCCGCGTTCGTGGCGACCGACGGTTTGGAACGTCGCGCTGGGCGGGACGAACCCCTCGATCCGCAGGTTGCGGATCGCGTCCGCCACCTGGTCAAGGGTCAGGCCATGGCGCTCCCGGTGGCGACGCAGCCTGTCCGGGTCCCATCCCTGGTGAACGCTGGGTGCCATTGGGCGTGCGTGCTCCTTCCGTCCCCCCGGACCAGAGGATAGCGGCATTATTACTCGGGCCGTTCGTCACCTTTCAAATCCTGCCCATCGGTGCATGTGCGGCTAGCGAAACGGCTAACCGGATGGCTAGTTATCCAGCAACCGGGCGGCAGCGGACAGCCATTTGGGGCCCACAGACACAGCGACGCGCACCGCGGGACAGGCCCGACGATTAGCCGGACGTGCTGGATCTGCCCGTTTGGTGCGGTGATCCTGATGATGCCGACGAGATCGACTCCGGGGTGTCAATGATCACCGTTCCGTCTGATCGGGAGGGCACGTGCGTGCGCAAGCAGCGATGCTGCCGGTGAGCCCGGACGATCCATCCGGATCGGTCTCTGGCCCGCGCGCGCTGGTCAGGGCCGACGCGGGCTGGGTGCCGCTGGCCCTGGTCCCCGCCTCGTTCCGGGTGCCCGACGAGGACGGCCTCATCCTGGTCCGCTCGACCCGACCGAGCTCCGGCGAAAAGGAGTTCATCGGCGTCTACTCGCGCGCGCTGGTGCGGGTGGCGATCCGGTTCGCCGAGGCGAACGGCGTTCCGGTGGTGGTGCACTGGCGCGGCACGTCGACCGCTGACACCGGTCTCGCGCTGGCCCTCGCCTGCTGGTTGTGCGACACCAGGGCCGCCGCCGGGCAGCCGGCGGCCGTCGTTACCAGCGCGCGCCGCCCGGATGGGCACAAAGGTGTCGTCGCGATCGCGCACGCGCTGCGCCAGGTCGACCAGTCGGTCGCCACGATCTGGGAGCTGCGTTCCGCCGGACCGTCCGCACCCACCGACTCGCCCACGTTTCCGATGCGTTCCCGCCCCCGCCAACGGACATCCGAACAATTCGGACAAACTTCCGAGTAACATCGCGCGGACGCCCCGGAAGTCCATTTCGCAACCGCATGTTCCGCCAATGGATGCCGGCCGGCCGTCGGTCCGCAAGGAATGCGGCACTTTCGCCGTCCATCGTCATTAGGCCTGTCCCGCCACGCGGGATGTGCCGGCGGCGGGTGGCGCGGCCTCGCGGATGGCTACCTGCCAGCCGCCGGGCGTCGGCGGGCTGATCGCGCCGGCCGGACTGCCCGGCTCTACCCAGCCCGCGCTTGTCTGACTATGGTCAGATAACCGTGGGAGACGCGACAGCGGTCGTGCGGCGCTTCAACCGCAGCTACACCCAGCGGATCGGCGCGCTTGAGGACTCCTTCCTCGGCGTCGGCCTGCCGCTGGGCGCCGCCCGCCTGCTCTACGAGATCGGTATCGCGCCCGCCTCCGCGCAGGCGCTGCGGACCCGCCTTGGCCTCGACTCCGGCTACCTCAGCCGCCTGCTGCGCCGGCTCGAGGACGAGGGACTGGTCGCCGTCGTGCCGGACCCGCGGGACCGGCGCCGCCGCCGGGTGGACCTCACCGCGGCCGGCCGGCGGCGCTGGGAGCAACTGGAGCGGCGCTCCGACGAGCGCGCCCGCCTGCTCGTCGAGCCGCTCTCGCCGCGCCAGCGCGAGCGGCTCGTGGCCGCGCTGGCCGAGGCCGACCTGCTGGTGCGGGCGGCGACGGTCCAGATCGACCAGGTCAACCCGGGCTCGCCGGCGGCCAGGAAGGCGGTCGGCTACTACTTCGCCGAGCTCAACCGCCGGTTCGGCTTCGACGCGGCGGGCGAGGCGGACAAGGACGCGGTCGCGCTGTCCCCGCCGACCGGCGTCTTCCTGGTCGCCTCCAGCGACGGCGAGCCGGTCGCGTGCGGCGGCGTCCAGACGATCGGCCCCGGGATAGGAGAGCTGAAGCGGATGTGGGTCCACGGCGGCTGGCGCGGCGCCGGCCTCGGCTCACGCCTGCTTCGCCGGCTCGAGGCGGCCGCGGCCGGGCTCGGCCACACCATCGCCCGCCTCGACACGAACGAGGCCCTCACCGAGGCGATCGCCATGTACCAGCACGCCGGCTACCGCCGCGTCCCGCGCTACAACGACAACCCCTGGGCCACCCACTTCTTCGAGAAGCCCCTCGACGGCCCCGCCGAGCGCCCGGACGGCGGCGCGTGAGCCCGGCCGGCTGGCCCGCTGGCCCGGCGGCAACGGCCACCAGTACTGGCAGCAGCCGTGCCAGTCAGTCCATGCCGCGCCGGCCGGGCGTCCAGAAGGGGTGGGTGATCACGGCGCGGCGGGGCCAGCCGCGGTCCTCGACGAGGTGGCGGCGCACGGCCTGGATGGTCCGCGCCTCGCCGGCCAGGTAGGCCACCCCCGGCTGGTCCGGCAACGCCAGCGCGGCCACGGCCGCCGGCAGCCGCGGCGAGGAGGCCGCCGGCTCGCCGTGACGGTAGCCGATGGCCAGCTCGTCGGCCCGGGGGAGCGGGAGCGCGTCGTCCGGGCGGTCGTACTCGACGGCCCCGAACACCTTCGCGTCCGCCGGCAGGCCGCGCAGGATCGCGCCGAACGCCACCGCCGCCGTGTCCTCCCCGACGAAGAGGTGGTACGGGGCAGCCGGCTGGGCCACCATGCGCCCCTCCGGCCCCTTGACCAGCACCTGCCGCCCGGGTGCCGCCGAGCGCGCCCAGCGGGCGCCGGGCGCGTCCCCGCCGTGGTCGTAGATCGCCAGTTGCAGCCGGCCGGCGTCCGGGTCGAAGTCCCACACCGAGTACGTGCGCTTGAGGTCGCGGGGGTCGCGCAGCCAGCTCCCCGGCGCGCTCGGGTCGGCCAGCAGCACGCTGACGTGCTGGCCCGGCTCCCAGCCCAGGCCGGCGAACGCCGCACCGGCCAGCGTGATCCGCCGGGTGCGCGCCGCCAGCTGCGCGACGTCGACGACCTCCGCCCGGCGCAGCAGCCGCCCGAGCGGCCCGCGGGAGCGGCCCGGGCCGCGCGATCCGCGGACAGGCTCGCCTGATCCGGCGACCATGGTGGACGGGGCGGTGCTCGAACTGTCCATGGCGTATCCTCCTGGGATTTGCGCGTCGCGCCTTGAGCTAGCTAGCTATACGATAGCTAGCGGATCTAGCCCCCGTTCGGCAAGCCAAGGAGTCCGTGATGACGCCGTCCGAGTCCACCCGAGCCGTCTACGTACGGATGCCAGACAAGATCGCACAGAAGCTGGACCTCGCCGCCGCGCGGTTCGGGGTCAGCAAGCGCGACCTGCTCTCCACGCTGATCAGCGAGCACCTCGACATGGAGGGGGAGACGCTGATCATCCGGCCGCACGGCCGCCGTGCCGGCGAGCGGCCCCAGGAGGGGACCGAGGCCCCGGGCGCCACCCCGCGGCCCGGCACCGACAGCTTCTGGCGCAAGCGCGAGAGCACGCCAGCCCCGCCAGCCGAGCCGTCGGCCGCGGCCCCGACGGGCGAGGTGCTGACGTTGGCCGAGGCCGCAGAGCTGCTGCGGGTCGACGAGGACGACGTCCGCGCGCTGGTCGAGTCCGGGGAGCTGCCCGCCCGCCGGATCGGCACGCAGTGGCGGCTGACCAGGACCGCGCTGCTCGCCTGGCTGGGCAGCGGCGGCGGGGCGACCAGCTCAGCCGATCAGGAAGACCACGAGGGCTGACAGGCCCACCGCGGTGGCCGCGGCCGAGGCGGCCGCCACGAGGCGGTGGTCGACGGGCGAGCGGCCGACGATGACCGCGCCGACCACCATGCGGTACCGCTGCCGCGCGATCACGGCCAGCGCCGCCCCGGTGGCCATGCCGAGGATGCCGGGGGCGAGCAGCGCCGGGCGATCGGACAGCGCGGAGTGCAGCAGCAGCGCGCCGAGGCCGGCGAACGACAGCGCCGTGCGCAGCCAGGCCAGGTAGGTGCGCTCGCTCTGCAGCCCGCTGTCCGGCGGGGGCGGCAGCTCTGGCTCCACCCCACCGCCGAGTGCCCCCGCCAGGGCGGGTGGCGACGGCCGCGCCGGGCGTCGGCGCCACCACCGGCGCGCCGAGGCGGAGGGGCGCGACGACGGGCCCGGCCCGCGCCGCGGTCTGGTCACCCCTCACCCCGGGCGATGTCGATCAGGATGAACGCCAGCGCCAGCAGCGAGACGACGGCGAGGCCGACCCCGGTGACCCACGGCAGCAGCGACGCCGGCAGCGGGCCGCCGACCCGCATCGCCCGCTCCCGCCGCTGCCAGCGGGCGTAGCTGGTCGCCGCGATCGCCGTGGCCAGCACCACGAGGATCACCCCGAGCAGCTCGCGGGCCCAGTCGACCCAGAAGTTCGGCACGAGCTGCACGACGGCCACCCCGCCAGCGAGCAGCGCCAGCGCCGTGCGCACCCAGGCGAGGTAGGTCCGCTCGTTGGCGAGGCTGAACCGGTAGTCCGGCTCGGTGCCCACCGAGTCCAGCGGCGAGCGCCGCTCCTGCCGCGCGGCGAGCAGCTCGCGCAGGTGAGCCAGCTGGTTCATGCGGCCAACCTATGTGCATCCCGACCAGCGATTCGCCCGGCGAGCGCTGCCCGGCGCCCTTCGTCGGTGGCCGGCCGGGCGACGCCCGACTACAGCCAGGCGGGGTCGGTGTCGAGCGTGGTCCGGTCGAGGCTGGCCAGCAGGTCGAGCTGCGGGCCGGTGCGCGGCAGCTCGTGGCGGTAGAAGTAGCGGGCCGCCGCCCGCTTGCCCTCGTAGAACGCGCCCTGCTTGCCCGCGGCCGCCAGGAGCTGCTCCAGCCACAGCCAGGCGACGACGGTGTGCCCGACGGCCTCCAGGTAGACCGAGGCGTTGGCCAGGGTGACGTTCGGGTCGCCCGCGCCGTGCAGGGTGGCGGTGACCTCGACGATCCGCTCGACGGTCGCGGCGAGCCGGCCGGCGGACTCGGTCAGCTGCCCGGCCTCGTCGGGGCAGCGCCCGGCGGCCTCCCGCGCCCTGGCGATGGTCGCCCGCATCGCGTCGGCCAGGGCGGCCAGCCCCGCCCCGCCGGCCAGGGCGACCTTGCGGCCGAGCAGGTCGATGGCCTGGATGCCGTGCGTGCCCTCGTGGATCGGGTTCAGCCGGTTGTCCCGGTAGTGCTGCTCGACGTCGTACTCGCGGGTGTAGCCGTAGCCGCCGTGGATCTGGATGGCCAGCGAGTTGGCCTTCAGGCACCACTGCGACGGCCAGCTCTTCACGATCGGCGTGAGGACGTCGAGCAGCAGGTGCGCCCGCTCCCGCTGCCGCGCCGTCGGTGCCGTGCGCTCCTCGTCGAGCAGCCTGCCGGCGTAGAGCACCAGCGCCAGCGCGCCCTCGACGTAGGACTTCTGGGCCAGCAGCATCCGGCGCACGTCCGCGTGCTCGATGATCGGGACCTGTGGGGACCGCGGGTCCTTGCCGGCCGGCGGGCGGCCCTGCGGGCGCTCCCTGGCGTACTTCAGCGACTTCAGGTAGCCCGTGTAGCCGATGGCCATCGCGCCGGCGCCGACCTTGATCCGGGCCTCGTTCATCATGTGGAACATGTAGGAAAGGCCGCGGTGCGGCTCGCCGACCAGGTAGCCGACCGCGCCGGGCTCGCCGCCCGGCCGGTGGCGGCCCTCGCCGAAGTTGAGCAGGGTGTTGGTCGTGCCCCGGTAGCCCATCTTGTGGTTGAGCCCGGCCAGTACGACGTCGTTGCGCTCGCCGAGCGTGCCGTCCGGCTTGACCAGGAACTTCGGCACGATGAACAGGCTGATGCCCTTCACGCCGGCCGGTCCGCCCGGGATCTTCGCGAGCACGAGGTGGACGATGTTCTCCGCCAGGTCGTGGTCGCCGCCGGAGATCCACATCTTGTTGCCGAACAGCCGGTAGGTGCCGTCCGGCTGCGGCTGCGCCCGGGTGGTGATGTCCGCCAGCGACGACCCGGCCTGCGGCTCGGACAGGCACATCGTGCCGAGGAAGCGGCCATCGACCACCGGGCGGACCCAGGTGTCGACCTGCTCGGGGCTGCCGTGCGCCAGCAGCAGGTTGGCGTTGCCCATCGCCAGCAGCGGATAGGCGAACGTGGCCACGTTGGCGGCCATGAACCAGGCATAGCAGGCGTTCGCCACCACCTCGGGCAGTTGCGCGCCGCCGACCTCCGCGTCCATCGTCGCGCTGATCAGGCCGGTCTCGGCGAAGACGCCCAGTGCCGCCCCGATCTGCGGGATCAGGTGGACGCGCTCGCCATCGAACGTCGGCTCGTGCGTGTCCGAGGCCCGCAGGTGCGGGTAGAAGTGCTCGGTCGCGACCTGCTCGGCCAGGTCGAGAACCGCGTCGAACGTCTCCCGCCCGTGCTCGGCGAACCGCTCGCGCTCGGCGAGCGCCACCACGTCGAGCCACTCGTAAAGCTGGAAGTCAAGGTCACGGCGGGAGAGGAGCACGGATTCCGACACGCGCGGATTGTAGGAGCCCGGGTGGCGCCGGCTCCTCGGTTTGACGACCGGATCACTGGCCTGCGTGGCCCGCGCGGCTGGGCGCTACCGCGCGTTGGCGAACCGCTCGACCGCGTCGATCGTGCCCACGACCAGCACGATGTCGCCGTACATCAGCACCGTGTCCGGCGTGGCGTAGGTGAAGCCGCGCACGCCGGTCGGGCCGGGCGCCTCCCGCTTGACCGCGACCACCGACACCCCGTACTTCGTGCGCAGCCGGCTCTCGGCCAGCGGCACGCCGACCACGTCGCGGGGCGGGGTGGTCTTCACCATCGCGAAGTCCTCGTCGACCTGGACGTAGTCGAGCATCCGCCCGGTGAGCAGGTGTGCCACCCGTTCGCCCATGTCGTGCTCTGGCGCGACGACGTGGTGCGCGCCGACCCGGGTCAGGATCGTGCGGTGCTGCGCGGTGATCGCCTTGGCCCAGATGTCCGGGATCTCCAGCTCGGACAGCAGCGACGTGGTCAGGATGCTGGCCTGGATGTCGGAGCCGATCGCGACCACGGCCCGCGGGAACTCGCCCACGCCGAGCTGGCGCAGCGCCTCGATGTCGGTCGAGTCGGCGGTCACCACGTGCGGGAGCTGACCGGCCAGGCTCTGCACGATCTTCGGGCGGTTGTCGATGCCGAGCACGGCGGTCCCGCGCTCGGCCAGCTCCAGCGCCAGGGCGCTGCCGAACCGCCCCAGCCCGATCACGACGACCGCGTCGTCCATCCTGTCAGCCAACGATCGTCCTCTCCTCCGGCAGCTCGAACCGCCGCGTCTTCTCGCGCAGGGCGAGCGCCGACGCGGCCGTCAACGGCCCGACCCTGCCGACGAACATCAGTGCGACCAGCAGGATCTTCATCGCCACCGGCAGGTGCGGGGTGATGCCGGTGGACATGCCGACGGTCCCGAACGCCGAGATGACCTCGAACAGCACCGCGTCGAACGGGTAGGCGGTCGCGGCGAGCATGACGAACGTGCCGATCGCCACCGCGCTGATCGACAGCAGCGCGATTGTCAGCGCCTGGCGCTGGTTGGGGCTGGGAACCCGGCGCCGGCCCACGTTCACCCGCGGCTCGCCGCGCATCTCCGCCCAGATGACGAACGCCAGCAGGCCGAAGGTGGTCACCTTGATCCCGCCGGCGGTGCTCCCGCTGCCGCCGCCGATGAACATCAGGATGTCGCTGGCGAACAGGCTCTCCGGCCGCATCACCGCGATGTCGACGCTGTTGAACCCGCCGGACCGGGTCATCGCGCTGTAGAAGAAGCCCCCGAGCACAGCGGCCTCGCCGTCGTGGGCGCCCAGCGTCGCCGGGTTCGACCCCTCGACCGCTGTGATCACGATCGTTCCGCCGACGAGCAGGATCGCGGTGACCATCAGGGTGATCCGGGTCTGCACCGACCACATCGCGGGCTTGCGCCACTCCCGGAGCAGCTCGAAGACGACCGGGAAGCCCAGCCCGCCGACGATGACGGCGAGCGCGAGGGGCAGCAGGATCCACGGGTCGGTGGCGAACCGGGTCATCCCGTCCGGGTAGAGCGCGAACCCGGCGTTGTTGAACGCCGACACCGCGTGGAACACGCCGTGGTAGACCGCGTCGCCAAAGCCGAGGTGGTAGGTGAGGGCGAACCGCGTCGTGAGCACGATCGCCGTGACGGTCTCGCAGATGAGGCTGAAGATCACGATATTGCGGATCGTCCGGCGGATGCCGCCCAGGCCCGGCACCTTCGTCTCCATCTGGGCCACGAGCCGGGTCCGCAGCCCCAGCCGCCGGGATACCAGCAGCATCGTCAACGCCGCCATCGTCATGATCCCCAGGCCGCCGACCTGGAACAGGCCGAGGATCACGAGCTCGCCGAAGGTCGACCAGTGCAGCTGGGTGTCCACCACCGCCAGCCCCGTGACGCACACCGCCGACGTGGCGGTGAACAGCGCGTCGACGAAGCTCGCGCGCTCACCGGTGGTGGTCGCGACCGGCAGCGACAGCAGCGCCGTGCCGATCGCGATGGCCAGGCCGAAGCCGGTCAGGATCACCTGGGCCGGGTGCTGCAGCCGCCGGGCCAGCCGGGGCGGCCCCGGCAGCCCGCCGAAGGCCCCGGGACCGCCCGGCCCGGCGGCGGCACCCAGGCCCGGCCCGGGACCGGCCGGCGGGGGCGGCGCTCCCGGCCGCCGGATAGGCACGCGGTTGTCGGTCAACCTCGGATCCGGGCGGTCGTGGTCATGCCGGTCATCCAACCAAAAAGGGCGGCGGCCGATGAGTTCGCGCTCCCCGGACGGTCCGAATGTGTCGGCGGGCCGGCGTACGGTGCCGGCGACGGCTGCAGATCGGGGACGACCGCTCCTGGAGGCCAGGATGACCAGCACGGGCAGCAGAACCACGGTCCTGCTCATGATCGGGACGCGCAAGGGGCTGTGGCTCGCGCGCTCCGACGACGGCCGGGCGAGCTGGGAGGTCACCGGTCCGCACCATCCGATGACGGAGGTCTACTCGGCGGCGATCGACACCCGGGGCCGGGTGCCGCGGCTGTTCGCCGGGCTGAGCAGCGAGCACTTCGGCCCGACGCTGGTGACGAGCGACGACCTGGGCGCCAGCTGGACGGAGCCGGCCACGGCACCGGTGGCCTTCCCCGCCGACACCGGGGCGGCGCTGCGCCGGGTCTGGCAGATCGCGCCCGGCCCGGCCGACGAGCCGGACCTCGTCTACGCCGGCGTCGAGCCGTCGGCGCTGTTCCGCTCGACCGACGGGGGCCGCAGCTTCGAGCTGGTCCGTGGCCTGTGGGAGCACCCGCACCGCCCGGAATGGCAGCCGGGCTACGGCGGGCAGGCGATCCACACGGTCATCCCCGACCGCGCCGACCCGAAGCGGATC
>JADGHD010000783.1 GCA_019689615.1 Frankia sp.
GGCGCGGCTAGTAGGCGCCCTCGCGGCGCAGGACGGCGAAGACGGTGCGCCAGAGGATCACGAAGTCCATGGCCAGGGTCCAGTTCTCGACGTAGCGCAGGTCGAGGCGGACGGACTCGTCCCAGGCGAGGTTGGACCGGCCGCTGATCTGCCACAGGCCGGTCAGGCCCGGCTTGACCATCAGCCGGCGGTGGACGTCGCGCTCGTACCTGGCGACCTCGGCCGGCAGCGGCGGGCGCGGGCCGACCAGCGACATCGTGCCGTTGAGCACGTTGAACAGCTGCGGCAGCTCGTCGAGCGACCACTTGCGCAGGAAACGGCCGACCGGGGTCACCCGGGGGTCGTCGCGCATCTTGAACAGCAGGCCGGCGCCCTCGTTGCGGGCCAGCAGCTCGGCCTTGCGCTGCTCGGCGTCGACGTACATCGAGCGGAACTTGTACATCGTGAAGTGCGTGCCGTCGCGGCCGACCCGGACCTGCCTGAAGATCGCCGGGCCGCGGCTGGTCAGCCGCACCGCCAGCCCCAGGCCGATGAGCAGCGGCGCCAGCAGGGTCACCGCGGTCAGCGCGACCAGGCGGTCGAAGGTCGCCTTCATCAGCCGGCGGGAGCCGGTCAGCTCCGGCTCGTCCACGTGCAGCAGGGGCAGGCCGGCCACCGGGCGGATCGAGATGCGGGTGCCCGTGACGTCGGTGAGCGCCGAGCTGACCAGGACGTCGACGTCCGAGCCCTCCAGGTTCCACAGCACCCGGTGCAGGGTCTCGCCGTCGATCTGCGGGCAGATCGCGACGGTCGTCGCGCGGGTCGCCCGGATCGCGGTGTGCAGGGTCTCGGTGGTGCCGACGATCGGCACGCCGAGCAGGTCGAAGCCGCTGCGCTCCGGCCGGTCGTGGCTGTGCCGGCCCGGCGCGCGGTCGAGGACCACCCCGACCACCGACCAGCCGGCCGTCGGGTCGCGCTGGGCCAGCCGGACCAGCGTCTCGGCCGACTCGCCCGCGCCGACGACCAGCACGCGGTGCAGGCACAGGCCCAGCCGACGGCGGCGGAACAGCATGCCCCTGGCGATGATCCGGCCGAGCACGGTCAGCAGCAGCGCCAGCGGGAACGCGACCAGCACGTACGCCCGGGCGATCTCGGCCTTCGTCGCGTAGGAGGCGACCCCGACGGTGGCCATGACGCCGATGGCGGCGTTGACCACCCGGCGGAACTCCTCCGAGCCACCGCCGAGGAACCGCGGCTCGTACGCCCGGTTGAGCGCCATCGCGGCCACCCAGACGATTGGCAGCAGCACGGTCGCCACCGCGTACGGCCGGGTCGACGCCGGCTCGGTGGCGAACTCGACGAAGTCGCCGAACCGGACCGCGTAGGCCACGGCTCCGGCGAGCACACAGGCCCCGGCGTCGAAGCCGATCAGGCTCCGGATGTAGCCGCGTTCCCAGTTGAGATGAGCCCGGTAGCCGCCACCGGGCTGCGCGCCGGCCCAGCCGGGGCCGTCCCCGGATGGCGCCTGGCCCGGGGGGCTGGCCTGGTCCGGTGGCGCGCTGTCCCAGGCGGCGGGCCGGGCGTGGCGGCCGCGGGTGTCGGCGACGCCGCCCGGCGCCCGCTGGGTCCCGGTGGGGCTGGCTGCCCGTCCGGCGGGAGCTGGCCCGCCCGGCAGCATCTGGGTCACCGCGCGCCCACCCGGCGCCGCGCCCGGCTGCGTGTCCTCAGCTCTCCAACCCCCTCCGCGGCGGGCCGGCCGGGCGCACCCGACGCGGCACGACGGCCAGCGTCCCGGCCGAGGCCGAGGCAGGCGGGCCAGCGGCACGAGTCATCACCCGGGCCCGGCGCGCCGCGCGGCCGTGGCGAGCTCCACCGGCGCCACCGGCAACCGGCAGGGCCGCCCCTCGGCCCGCGGACCGGCCGGGCCGGAGCGTGCGGGCAACGTTACCGGCGTGCCGCGCGGTGCCTGCCGCCGGGGTAGCGCCGGGTGCCGCCGCGGGCGCACCAACGGGACGGTTCACCCCGATCAATGACTCTACGCAGTCATCGTGCTACTCTGCGCAACAACACCGCTCGGCGACCGGGTCCAGGCACCGCTTCACCGGTCGCCGTCGGCGAGGGGGACCTGCCCGGTCCCGGCGCGGCCGGCCGGCGGCGCGGCGACCAGCGTCGCCACCGGCGCCAGGCGTGCGGCACAGCGGCCACGGCGCGGGCCACCGGCGGCGGCCAGCGACGACCGGGCAGGACGGGGGGGCCGGTGCCTGCC
>JADGHD010000784.1 GCA_019689615.1 Frankia sp.
CCGCCCGCCCGTGCCGCCGACCGGGGCCGGCCGACTGGCCACGGTCGCGGTCGGCCAGCTGCCGCCGCCCCGCGGCCTGGTGGTGGTCGTCTCGGCTGGCACATCCGACGCGGCGGTCGCCGACGAGGCGGCGCTGACCGCGGCCGCCAGCGGGGCCGGGGTCGAGGTGCTGCGCGATGTCGGCGTCGCCGGCCTGCACCGGCTGCTCGCCGTCCGGGACCGGCTCGCCGCCGCGGACTGCGTCGTCGTGGTCGCGGGAATGGAGGGCGCGCTGCCCAGCGTGGTCGGCGGGCTGGTCGGCACCCCGCTGGTCGCCGTGCCCACCAGCGTCGGCTACGGGGCGGCCTTCGGCGGCCTGTCGGCGCTGCTCGGCATGCTCACGTCGTGCGCGCCCGGCGTCGCCGTCTGCAACATCGACAACGGCTTCGGCGCGGGCCTGTTCGCCGCCCGGGTGGCCCGCGCCGCCGCCGGCGCCCGTACCGGCCAGGCAGCCGCGCCCGCGGCGATCGGCCCACGCCCGTCAGCCGCGCCGCCGCTGCCCTCGTCCACCGCCGCTTCGCCGGCGGTCGCCGGGGGCCAGGAGACGGGGGCGGCTGCCCGGCAGGGCCCGGACGCGGGGCTGGCGGCGGCCGAGGATCCGGGCGCTGGCGGGCCGGTGGACATCGACCCGGACGCGGGTGAGGGCACCGGCGCGGCGGCAGGCGCCTCCGCGGCGGCTGTCGCGGTGCCGGTCCGGCGCCCTGCCAGCACGTCGGCGGGCGAGGCGGGGCAGCCGCGCCGGATCGGCTGGCTGGACCTGAGCTGCGGGGCGAGCGGGGACATGCTGCTCGGCGCGCTGGTGGACGCCGGTGTGCCGATCGACGTGCTGGCCGGGGCGGTGGCCGCGCTGGGGCTGCCGGTCCGGCTGGACGCGCGCCGGGTACGCCGGGCCGGCCTCGCCGCCACCAAGGTGGACGTCATCGCCGAGGAGCCGGCCAGCCACCGGCGCACCTGGCGGGACATCCGGGCGCTGCTCGCCGCCGCGCCACTGGACCCGGCGGTCGGCGAGCTGGCCACGGCGGTGTTCGCCGCGCTCGCGGACGCCGAGGCCCGGGTGCACGGCAGCGATCCGGCACAGGTGCACTTCCACGAGGTCGGCGCGCTGGACGCGATCGCGGACGTGGTCGGCACCTGCGCCGGGCTCGTCCACCTGGGCCTGGCCGAGCTGGTCGCCTCGCCGCTGGCGCTCGGTGGCGGCCAGGCCCGGACCGAGCACGGCCTGCTGCCGGTGCCCGGGCCGGCGGTCCTGGAGCTGCTGCGGGCCAGCGCTGCCCCGGCGGTCGGCGGCCCCGTCCCGGTCGAGCTCTGCACGCCGACCGGCGCGGCGCTGGTGGTGACGGCGGCGACCAGCTTCGGCCCGCTCCCGGCGCTGCGGGTCAGCGCGGTCGGCTCCGGCGCCGGCAGCCGGGACCTGCCCGACCGGCCGAACGTCGTCCGCCTCGTCGTCGGCACGGCACTGCCCACGGCTGGAACCACCCGTCCCACCGGCCACGACCGCCATGCTCACGCCCGCCACCGGCAGCGCGGTCACGGCGGGCATGACCATCTGTCCGACGACAACCCGCACGACCACGACGCCCCCCACCCCGCTGACGCCGCCGGGACAGGCCAGCGCGCGGCGCCCGGCCGCGTGCTGCCGGTGCCGGCGACGGTGAGCCCTGGCCTGGCCACGGCGGGCGGGATCGCGGCCACGGCGACCGACGAGCTGGTGCTGGAGACGAATGTCGACGACCTCGACCCGCGGGTCTGGCCGTCGGTGCTCGCGGCGCTGCTGGCCGCCGGGGCGGTGGACGCGTGGCTCACCCCGGTGGTGATGAAGAAGGGACGGCCGGCGCACACTCTTGCCGCGCTCGTCCCGCCCGAGCGCGCCGCCGCCGTCCGGAACGAGATCTTCCGGCACACGACGACGCTGGGCGTGCGCGAGTACCCGGTGCGCAAGTACGCCCGGGCCCGCGACATCCGGGTCGTCGACGTCGCCGGCCACCCGGTCCGGGTGAAGATCACGTTGGGGGACGAGGACGGGCCGGCGGCCGGCGTCGCGCAGCCGGAATGGGAGGACGTGGCCCGGGTCGCCGAGCTGCTCGCCTGGCCGGCCCGCCGGGTGCTGGCCATCGCCACGGCACACGCGCACGACGGCCGCTGGCGCGACCCAGCGCCCGCGCCCCGGGACGACCACCAGCCGGTCCCGCGCCCCGGCGCGACCAC
>JADGHD010000050.1 GCA_019689615.1 Frankia sp.
CCCCCCGCGGGGGGGGGGGGCGTGGGGCGCCCCCCCCCCCGCGCCGTCTGCGCCACACCGTCCGTGACCGCCCCACCTGGCCGCGGCGATGCCGCCGCGCCCGTACCCGGCCCGCATGTGGGGGCGGTTATGACCGGCACGTGTCGGTATGGCGTCAGTCGGGCGATTCTCTCCAGGCGCGGCAGATGGGAAGGTAGCGTCCGACCGGTCGGGCCAGACGCGTCTGGCCCAAGCCACAGGTCCCGGCCAGATTCCCCGGCCGGCTGGCGCTGCCGGTCCGGCGCCGGCGGTGCCAGGCCGCCCCGTCCGAAGGAGCCGCCTCGTGCGCCACTTCGCCTTCCTCGACGCGGCCGTTGCCGACGCGCTGTTCCACCGGCTCCCGGAGGAGATCGCTGTCCGTGACGACCGGCTGCTGGTGGCGACGGCGCTCGGCGCGACCCTGTACGCGCCGGGCACCCGGCCCCGGCTGGCCCACGACGTCCGCCGGCAGATGGCGGCCGGCGTCGCCTCGATGGTGCTCTGCCTGGAGGACGCGGTCGCCGACCACGAGGTGCCCGGGGCCGAGCGGAACGTGATCCGCGCCCTCAACGAGCTGGGGGACGACCCGCCGGTGCTCGGTGGTGGCGCCGGGCCAGGGCTGCTGTTCGTCCGGGTGCGCGCGGCGGAGCAGATCCCGTCGCTGGTCTCCCGGCTGTCCTCGGGTGCCGCCAACATCCTCGCCGGGTTCGTGCTGCCCAAGTTCATCGAGGACGGCGGGGAGGAGGCGCTGGAGGCGGTGCTGCGCGCCGGCGACACGCTCGGCCGCGAGCTGTGGGCGATGCCGGTGCTGGAGAGCCCCGAGGTGATCAACCGGGAGACCCGGCTGGACACCCTGCTCGGCGTGCGCCGCCTCGTCGACAAGCACGCCGACCACGTCCTCGCCGTGCGGCTCGGCGCGACCGACCTGTCCGGCCTGTTCGGCCTGCGCCGCGACCGCGACCTGACCATCTACGACATAGCCGTCGTCCGCGACTGCATAGCCGACATCGTCAACATCTGCGGCCGCGGTGGCGACCA
Organism: Frankia sp.; assembly: GCA_019689615.1. Lineage (GTDB taxonomy): Bacteria > Actinomycetota > Actinomycetes > Frankiales > Frankiaceae > Pseudofrankia. The sequence goes on from JADGHD010000050.1 coordinate 1,057, forward strand.
CGTCGTGACCGGCCCGGTCTGGGAGTACTTCGCCCAGCCGGAGCGGCTGTTCGTCAGCTCGCTGCGGGTCACCCCGTTCGCCCGCGCGGACCTCGTCGACGACCCGGAGGTCAGCGGGCCGGCGCTGCGCCGCGACCTGGTCTCCGCCGACCTCGACCGGCTGATCCGGGAGGTCGTGCTGGACAAGGCGAACGGCCTGATCGGCAAGACCGTGATCCACCCGAGCCACGTCGCCGCCGTGCACGCGCTGCACGTCGTCACCCACGAGGAGTACGAGGACGCCAGCACCGTGCTGGCCGGCGACCACGGCGGGGTCCGGCCGAGCAGCTACGCGAACAAGATGAACGAGCTGCGGCCGCACCGGCTGTGGGCGCAGACCGTGCGCCGGCGGGCGAGGGCGTTCGGCGTGCTGCGGCCCGGGCACACGTTCGTCGACGTGCTGGCGGCCATCCAGGGGGTGGCGGGGTGACGCCGCTCCCGGGGCCGCGGCCGACCCCAACCGACGTTCCACTCCCCGCGCCGCCCGGCGCCGGCGGCGAGGACGATGCCTGGCTGTGGGCAGAGCTGGGCCTCGTCGCGCAGGTCAGCGACGACGCGACCGGGGCCGGCCTGCGCGGGCTGGTCGGCCTCGCGCTGCGGCGCAACCCGCGCCGGGCGCACCTGCTGGTCAGCCGGGTGCTCGGCAAGCACCTGCCGGTGGCGCCGCACGCGGCGCTTCGCGCCGCCGCCGCGCTGGCCGAGCGGGTCCGCGCCGAGAGCGCCGTCGTCGCGGCCGCCGAGCGGACCGGCCTCGCGCCGTTCGTGCTCGGCTACTGCGAGACCGCGACGGCGCTCGGCCACGCCGTCGCCGACGGGCTGGCCGGCAGCGACTACCTGCACACCACCCGCCGCGCGGTCGCCGGGACGCGCTCCCCGCTGGAGCTCGCCGAGACCCACTCGCACGCCGTGCACCACTGGCTGCTGCCGGCCGACCCGCGGCTGCTGACCGACCCGCGCCCGCTGCTGCTCGTCGACGACGAGCTGTCCACCGGCGACACCGCGCTGGGCACGATCCGGGCGCTGCACGCCTACGCCCCGCGCCCGGCCTACACCGTGGCCACCCTGCTGGACGCCCGACCCGCGCCGGCGCGGGCGGCGTTCGCCGCGCTGGCCGAGCGGCTCGGCGTCCCGATCGACGTGGTCTCGCTGGTGTCGGCGACCGTGACGGTCCCGCCGGACATCGCCGAGCGGGCCAGGCGGCTGCGCGAGCGGTTCGCCGCGCCCGGCGCCGACGACCGCGCCGCCGCTGGCGGCCCGGGCGAGGGCGGCGGCGACGGCCAGGCGGTGGGTGGCCGCCGCGGGCGCGGCCTGGGCGACGGGGGAGTGGCCTGGCTGCGGCTGCCCTGGCCGGCCGGGCTGCCGGACGGCGGCCGGCACGGCTGGTCACCGGCCAGGCGGGCGCAGCTCGACGACGGCGTCGAGGAGCTGGCCGTGCTGGTGGCCGCCGAGCTGGTCGCGCCGGGCGGGCGCACGCTCGTGCTCGGCACCGAGGAGCTCATGTACACCCCGATGCGGCTGGCCGCCGCGCTCGCCACGGTCACCGGCGGGGACGTGCGCTACCAGTCGACCACCCGCTCCCCGGTGCACGTGCTCGACGTCCCCGGCTACGCGATCCGCCGGGCGCTGCGGTTCCCCGCGCCCGACGACCCGCGGCGGGTGAGCCAGGTCTACAACGTCGGGCCCGGCCGCTACGACGACATCGTCGTGGTCGTCGACGACGGCACCGACGCCGCCGTGCCGGCCGACGCCTGGCCGCCCGACGGTGGCCCGGCGCTGGCCGGCCTGGTCGAGGCGCTGCGCCGGTGCGCCCCGCTGACCGTCGTGACGCTGCCGTCCTACACCCCAGGAGGTACCCGATGACCGCCGCGGCGACGGCACCGGCCGCGGCCGCGCCGACGCCCGCGCTCCCGCCGGCCGCCGGCACCGCCGGGACCGCTGGGGTGCCGGGGCCCGGCCCGGTGCCGCCGGACGCGCCACCCGGCGCCGGCGTCCCCGGGACCGTCGGCTCCGGCTCCTACCCGCCGGCCGACGTCACCTTCCTGCTCAAGGACCTGTCCTCGGCCGCGCTCGAGCGCCCGGCAGAGGACCGCGAGGAGGAGATGCAGCGGGGCCGGCACTACTCCGAGGACCTGCCGGTCGAATACCAGCCGGACGAGCGCTACCTCGCGCTCTACCACCAGGCGCTGGAGCGCTCGGCCGCCCGGGTGGCGCTGGCCGTCGGCCTGGTCTGCGAGCTGGTCCTGGTCGCCAGGCCGGCCCCGGTGCTGGTCTCGATCGCCCGCGCCGGCACCCCCGTCGGCATCCTCATGCGCCGCTGGTACGCCTTCCGCTACGGCCTCGACGTGCCGCACTACGCGATCTCGGTGATCAAGGACCGGGGCGTCGACCTCAACGCGGTCCGCTTCCTCACCGCCCGGCACGACCCGGCCGTGCTGCAGTTCGTCGACGGCTGGACCGGCAAGGGCGTGATGACCCGGGTGCTCGCCGAGGCGGTCGCCCCGCTCGGCCTGGACGCCACGCTGGCGGTGCTCGCCGACCCGGCGGGCTGCGTGCCGCTGTTCGGCACCCGGGACGACTTCCTGATCCCCAGCGCCTGCCTGAACTCGACTGTCAGCGGCCTGGTCAGCCGGACCGTGCTGAACGCCGAGCACATCGGGCCAGACGACTTCCACGGCGCGAAGTACTACCGGGACCTCGAGCCGCACGACCTGTCCCGGCACTTCATCGACACCGTGGCCGCTCGCTTCCCCGAGGTGGCCGACGAGGTGAGCGCGCGCTGGCCGGCGCTGTGGGCCGCGGACCGCACGCCGACCTGGGCCGGCTGGGCGGCGGTCGAGCGGATCGCGAAGCGTTACGACATCCCGGACGTAGCGATGGTCAAGCCGGGCGTCGGCGAGGCCACCCGGGTGCTGCTGCGCCGGGTGCCCTGGCGGGTACTGATCGCCCCGGGAAAGGCCGACGAGCTCGAGCACGTGCTGGCGCTGGCCGATGCGCGCGGCGTGCCGGTCGAGGAGCTGCCCGGCCTGCCGTTCTCCTGCGTGGGCCTGGTCCGCCCGGTGCGCTCGGACGGGGCGGCGCCGAGGTTCCACACCCCGAACTCCCGCTGGCGCCCGCCGTCACTGCCCGGGCCGGGGCAGGCGGGGCCGGCCGGTGACTGAGCCGGTGGGCGGGCCGGCAGCGGCGCCGGTGGGCGACGCGGCGGCGGCGCCTGTGGCCGCTGGCCCCCGCAGCGAGGGCGGGGGTGGCTGGCTGGTCGCCTGCGACCTCGACCAGACGCTGATCTTCTCCCGGCGCTCGTTCCGGCTGCCGGCCGGCGTGCCCGAGCCGCCGCTGAGCACCGCGGAGCACATCGACGGCGAGCCGGCGGCGTTCCTGACCGTCGCCGCCGCCGAGCGGCTGGCCGCGCTGGACCGGCTGGCGACGCTCGTCCCGGTGACCACCCGGACGCTGGCCCAGTACCGGCGGGTCGACCTGGGCGTGCGGCCGCGCTACGCGATCGCGGCCAACGGCGGGCACCTGCTGGTCGGCGGGCAGCCGGACCAGGACTGGGCGGCCGAGGTCGCCGGCCGGCTGGCCGCCACCAGCGCGCCGCTGGCCGAGGCCGCCGCGATCGCCGAGGAGCTCGCGGCTGGTGGCTGGACGCGGCTGACCAGGGTCGCCGACGACCTGTTCGTCTACCTGGTCGCGCACCACCGCGACGGCATCCCCGACCTCGGCCCGGCCAGCGCGCGGCTGGCCGCGCTCGGCTACACGGTCTCGGTGCAGGGCCGCAAGGTCTACCTCGTCCCCACCGGGCTGACCAAGGGCGCGGCGCTGGCCGAGGTGGTCCGCCGCGCCGGCACCTCCCACCTGGCCGCCGCCGGCGACTCGCTGCTCGACGCGCCGATGCTGGCGGGCGCCGACGTCGCGATCCGCCCGGCGCACGGCGAGCTGCACGACCGCGGCTGGACGCTGCCGGGCCTGCGGGTCACGGCCGCCGCCGGCCTGCTCGCCGGCGAGGAACTGGCCGCGAGCCTGGTCGACCTGGTCTCGCCGGCACCGGCGGCCGCGACGCCATGGCCGGCGGCCGGCGCCGGGGCGGCCCGCGCCCGGCTGGCCTGACCCGGCCGCACCGGCCCCGCCGGCCGACGGCCGTTCGTCGCCATTGGTGGCCCTTGCCGCCTGGCGGACGGCGGTCTGCCGCTGACCGTCGGCGGCTGACCGTTGGCTGATGACGGTGTGCCGCTCGCCGTTGGCCGGATGCCGCTGGGCGCAACGACGATCGACGGTCCTGTGAGCTTCGTGATAGACCCGGACCGGGGCAGCGGCCTTTGGCCGGCCACCCAGCCCGTCACCGACGTCGTTGGAGGGAAGCGTGACCACGACCGAGTCCTCGTCCACACTGTCGGCGGCCGGCACGCTGGAGGCAGAGCTCGAGCGGCTGCTGTCGGTGGAGAGCTTCCCTCCGCCGGCCGACTTCGTCCGCCGCGTGCCGTACGAGGCCGACGCCGCCGCGGCAGCCGCCGACCCGGTCGCCTTCTGGGCCGACAAGGCGCGTGAGCTGCTGGACTGGGACACGCCGTTCACCAAGGTCCTCAACGACGAGAACCCGCCGTTCTACAAGTGGTTCGAGGACGGCACCCTCAACGTTTCAGCCAACTGCCTGGACCGGCACGTCGCCGCCGGCCGCGGCGACAAGGTCGCGTACTACTGGGCTGGCGAGGAGGGCGAGCGCAAGGTCGTCACCTACGCCGACCTGCTCGAGGAGACCCAGCGGCTGGCGAACGGGCTGCGCTCGCTCGGTGTCGGCCCGGGCGACGTCGTCGGCATCTTCCTGCCGATGATCCCGCAGGTCGCGGTCGCGATGCTGGCCTGCGCCCGGATCGGCGCAGTGCACAACGTCGTCTTCGGCGGCTTCGCCCCGTCCGCGGTTCGCGAGCGGATGGAGGTCAGCGAGGCCAAGGTGCTGATCACCGTCGACGGTGCCCGCCGCAAGGGCCGCACCGCCCCGGTCAAGGCGGCCGTCGACGAGGAGAAGATGGGCGACCTGCCCAGCCTGGAGCACATCATCGTGGTCGAGGCGGTCGGCGCGGCCGGCCTGGGCGGCCAGCGGGCGCCGATGACCCCCGGCCGCGACATCTGGTACGAGGAGCTGATCGCCGCCGCCGACCCGGTCTGCCCGCCGGTGGCGATGTCGGCCGAGGCCCCGCTGTTCATCCTGTACAGCTCGGGGTCGACCGCGAAGCCGAAGGGGATCCTGCACACCACCGGCGGCTACCTGCTCGGCGCCGCCTACACCCACCGGACGGTGTTCGACCTCGACCCGGAGACCGACATCTACTGGTGCTCCGCCGACGTCGGCTGGATCACCGGCCACTCGTACATCGTGTACGGCCCGCTGGCGAACGGCGCCACGAGCGTGATGTACGAGGGCGCGCCGGACTACCCGGACTACGACGTCTGGTGGAAGCTGATCGCCGAATTCAAGGTGACCATCTTCTACACCGCGCCGACCGCGATCCGGGCGTGCATGAAGTGGGGCGCCGAGTACCCGGCGCGGCACGACCTGTCGTCGCTGCGGGTGCTCGGCACGGTCGGCGAGCCGATCAACCCGAAGGCCTGGCTGTGGTACCACCTGGTGATCGGCGGCGGCCGCTGCCCGATCGTGGACACCTGGTGGCAGACCGAGACCGGCTCCATCATGATCTCGCCGGTGCCCGGGGTGACCTCGACCAAGCCGGGGTCGGCGACCAGGCCGCTGCCGGGGATCAGCCCGGCGCTGCTGACCGAGGACGGCCAGCCGCTTGCCGCGGGCACCGGCGTGCTGGTGATCACCAAGCCGTGGCCGTCGATGCTGCGCACCCTCTACAGGGACGACGAGCGGTTCGTCCAGACCTACTTCTCCCGGTTCGGCCCGACCACCTACCTCGTCGGCGACGCCGCCCGGCTGGACCCGGACGGCTACTTCTGGATCATCGGCCGGATCGACGACGTCATCAACGTCTCCGGGCACCGGCTGTCCACGGCCGAGGTCGAGTCGGCGATCGTCGCGCACGAGGCCGTCGCCGAGGCGGCCGTCGTGGCCCAGGCGGACGAGCAGACCGGCCAGGCGATCGTCGCGTTCGTGACCCTCGCCGGGGACCGGGTCGGCGACGACGCCATGGTCGCCGAGCTGCGCGAGCACGTGGCCACGAAGATCGGCAAGCTGGCCCGGCCGAAGCGGGTCATCTGGGCCGACGACCTGCCGAAGACCCGTTCCGGCAAGATCATGCGCCGGCTGCTGCGGGACATCGCGGAGGGCCGCGCCCTCGGCGACGTGACCACGCTGCGCGACCCGGCGGTGATGGCGGCGCTGGCCGCCAAGGTCGCCGCGGCGGGCCCGGAGGACTGACGCCGCGGCCCGGCGAACCCGGGCAACGCAGGCCCACCTGGCACACCAGTGTTGGCACCGGTGTGCCAGGTGGGAAATCCGGCCCCGCCGGGCTGAGCCGAAGGTTTCGTGGCCAAACGGGTCGGGATGAGGAAGGGTTTTCCTGGTTGTAACAACGACCAGCGACCCGGGTGTGGCCTGTTCACCGGGCATGTCTAGGCTGCCGTCTTCGTGAGAGCTCTCCGACGGTTCACTGTCCGTGCACAGCTTCCCGAGCCGCTTGCCCCGCTGGGGGAGCTGGTCCTGAACCTCCGCTGGTCGTGGCACCCGGAGACCCTGGACCTGTTCGAGTCCGTCGACCCGGAACTCTGGCGGGCCTGCAAGGGCGACCCGGTGCGGCTGCTCGGCGAGGTCGACCACGACCGCCTGGTGACGCTCGCCGGTGACCGGCGTTTCCTGCGCCGGCTCACCGACGCGGCGGACGAGCTGCAGGAGTACCTGACGGCGGAGCTGTGGTACCAGAAGCAGGACATTCCCGGCGCACCGTCGGCGATCGCGTACTTCTCGCCGGAGTTCGGCATCACCGAGGTGCTGCCGCAGTACTCGGGCGGCCTGGGCATCCTCGCCGGTGACCACCTGAAGACGGCCAGCGACCTCGGCGTGCCGATCATCGGGGTCGGCCTGCTCTACCGCGCCGGCTACTTCGTGCAGTCGCTCTCCCGGGACGGCTGGCAGCTGGAGCGCTACCCCGGCATCGACCCGCACGGGCTGCCGCTCACCCAGCTCACCGACGCCACCGGGGCCCCGGCGAAGGTGACCGTCGAGCTGCCCGAGGGCCGCACCCTGCACGCCCAGATCTGGAAGGCGCAGGTGGGCCGGGTCCCGCTGCTGCTGCTCGACTCGGACGTCGAGGACAACCAGCCGGCCGAGCGCGGCGTCACCGACCGGCTCTACGGCGGCGGCACCGACCACCGGCTGCTGCAGGAGCTGCTGCTCGGCATCGGCGGGGTGCGCGCGCTGCGGGCATACTCCGCGGTCACCGGCGCGCCGGCGCCCGAGGTCTACCACACCAACGAGGGCCACGCCGGTTTCCTCGGCCTGGAGCGGATCCGCGAGCTCACCGACACCGGGCTCAGCTTCGACGAGGCGCTCGAGGCCACCCGGGCCGGCACGATCTTCACCACGCACACGCCGGTCCCCGCGGGCATCGACCGGTTCCCGAAGGAGATGGTCGCCCGCCACTTCGGCGGCCCCATCGAGTGGCCGGGCGTGCCGGTCGAGCGCGTCCTGGAACTCGGCGCCGAGTCCGACCCGAACGTGTTCAACATGGCCCACATGGGCCTGCGCCTCGCGCAGCGGTCGAACGGCGTGAGCAAGCTGCACGGCATCGTCAGCCGGGAGATGTTCAACGAGCTGTGGCCCGGCTTCGACCCGGCCGACGTCCCGATCGGCTCGGTGACCAACGGCGTGCACGCCCCCACCTGGGTCTCCCGGTCGCTGATCGAGCTGGCCGACCGGGACCCGGACCCGCCGCTGCTGTCCCCCGACGGCCGAGGCTTCTCCAAGATCGACAAGATCTCCGACGAGGCCCTCTGGGCCGCCCGCCGGGAGCTGCGCGAGCGGCTGGTCAACGAGGTGCGCCGGCGGTTGCGCGCCTCGTGGCTGGCCCGCGGCGCCGCCCCGGGTGAGCTCGACTGGGTGGAGAGCGTCTTCGACCCGGAGATCCTCATGGTCGGCTTCGCCCGGCGGGTGCCGTCCTACAAGCGCCTGACCTTGATGCTGCGCGACCGGGAGCGGCTGACCCGGCTGCTCACCCACGAGGAGCGGCCGATCCAGATGGTCATCGCCGGCAAGGCGCACCCGGCCGACGACGGCGGCAAGCAGCTCGTCCAGCAGATCGTCCAGTTCGCCGACAACCCGGCGGTGCGCCACCGGATCGTCTTCCTGCCGGACTACGACATCGGCATGGCCCGGTTCCTCTACTCCGGCTGCGACGTCTGGCTGAACAACCCGCTTCGTCCGCTGGAGGCCTGCGGCACGTCCGGGATGAAGGCCGCGCTCAACGGCTGCCTCAACCTGTCGATCCGCGACGGCTGGTGGGACGAGATGTTCGACGGCCGCAACGGCTGGGCGATCCCGACCGCCGACGGCGTCGAGGACCCCGACCGCCGCGACGACATCGAGTCGGCCGCGCTGTACGACCTGCTGGAGAACGCGGTCGCGCAGAAGTTCTACGACCGCGGCGATGGCGGCGTGCCGCGCCGCTGGACCGCGATGGTCCGGCACACCCTGGCCACGCTCGGGCCGAAGGTGCTCGCCAGCCGGATGGTCCAGGAGTACGTCGAGCAGTACTACGTCCCGGCCGGCCGCTCCGCCCGGGCGGTGGCCGACGGCGGCTACGCGGGTGCCCGCGACCTGTCCGGCTGGAAGGCCCGGGTTCGCGTCGCCTGGCCCGAGGTGCGGGTGGTCAACGTCGACTCCGGCGGGGTGGGGGACGCCCCGCAGGTCGGCCAGGAGCTGGCGGTGCGGGCCACCGTCGAGCTCGGCGGCCTGTCCCCGGACGACGTGGTCGTGCGCGCCTCGTACGGACGGGTCGACGAGAGCGACCGGCTGCTCGACCCGGCGACGCTGGAGCTGCGCCCGGCCGGGGAGGGGGAGGGCGGTGGCTACCGGTTCGAGGGCGCGATCCCGCTGTCGCGCACCGGGCCGTTCGGCTACACGATCACGGTGCTGCCCGCCCACCGGCTGCTGGCCACGCCGGCCGAGACCGGCCTGATCGCGGTCCCGACCCCGGGCTGATCCGCCATCCGGGCGACAAACCGCCCGGAACGGCCGGCCTTGGGCGTCCACCGCCCCGAGGCCGGCCGTTCAGCCGGACGTGATCGACTCCTTCCGTTAGCGTCACGAAGGTGCCGTACACGTTCGGATCCGACCGCACGCGCCAGGACCCAGCGCGCCTTCGGGTGCGACCCGGCGCCCCCGCGCCGCTCGGCGTCTGGCCGGACGACGAGGGAGCCAACGTCGCCGTGGTCGCCCCGGGGGCCGACGCGGTCGAGTTCTGCCTGCTCGACGACGCCGGCGGGGAGACCCGGTTCCGGCTGCCCGAGCGCACCGGCGCCGTCTGGCACGGCCACATCCCCGGCGCCCGGCCGGGGCAGCGGTACGGCCTGCGCGCCCACGGCCCGTACGACCCGGCCCGCGGGCTGCGCTACAACCCGGCGAAGCTGCTGCTCGACCCGTACGCCCGCCAGGTCGTCGGCACGCTCGCCGCGCACCCGGCGATCTTCGGCTACGGCGCCGGCGACCCGTACGGCACCACTCCCGACGAGCAGGACTCCGCTCCCTACGTGCCGATCGGGGTGATCACCCCGGCGCCGGGCGCGCGGGGCGGCGCCGACCCGACCGCCAACCGGCCGCGCACGCCCTGGCCGGACACGGTGATCTACGAGCTGCACGTGCGCGGCTTCACCCGGCTGCACCCGGCACTGCCGCCCGAGCTGCGCGGCACCTACGCCGGCCTCGCCCACCCGGCGGTCATCGCCCACCTGCGCCGGCTCGGGGTCAGCGCCGTGGAGCTGCTCCCGGTGCACGCCCACGTCAGCGAGCCAGTCCTGCTCGATCGTGGCCTGACCAACTACTGGGGCTACAACTGCGTCGGCTTCTTCGCCCCGCACCCCGGTTACGCGGCCACCGACGACCCGGTCGCCGAGTTCCGGGCGATGGTCGCCGCGCTGCACGACGCCGGGATCGAGGTGCTGCTCGACGTCGTCTACAACCACACCGCCGAGCAGGACGAGCGTGGGCCGACGCTGTCGTTGCGCGGGCTGGACAACACCGTCTACTACCGGCTGGAGCCGGCCGACCCGCGCCGCTACCGGGACGTGACCGGCTGCGGCAACACCCTCAACGTCACCTCCCCGCACGTGGTCCGGCTGGTCTGCGACTCGCTGCGGTACTGGGTGACCGAGATGGGCGTGGACGGGTTCCGGTTCGACCTGGCCGCGGCGCTCGGCCGCAACCCGGACGGCTTCGACCCGGCGGCACCGCTGCTCGCCGCGATCGGCCAGGACCCCGTGCTGGCCACGGTCAAGCTGATCGCGGAGCCGTGGGACGTCGGCTGGGGCGGCTACCAGGTGGGCGCGTTCCCGCCGCCGTGGGCGGAGTGGAACGACCGGTTCCGCAACACCGTCCGCGAGACCTGGGCCGGCCGCGCGCACAGCGCCGCCGACCTCGGCTACCGGATCACCGCGTCGTCCGACCTGTTCGACCACTCCGGCCGCCGGCCATGGGCCTCGGTCAACTTCGTCACCGCCCACGACGGCTTCACCCTCGCCGACCTCGTCTCCTACGAGAACAAGCACAACGAGGCGAACCGGGAGGACAACCGGGACGGCGAGGCGCACAACCGGTCGGCCAACCATGGCGTCGAGGGGCCGACCGACGACCCGGCGGTGCTGGAGAGCCGCCGCCGGGCCCGCCGGGCGCTGCTGGCCACCCTGCTGCTGTCGGCCGGGGTGCCGATGCTGCTGGCCGGGGACGAGTTCGGCCGCTCGCAGGGCGGCAACAACAACGCCTACTGCCAGGACGGCCCGACCTCCTGGCTCGGCTGGCCGGCCTGGGCGCTCGGCCAGCTCGCCGCCGGCCCCGGTGACCCCGGCGCCCTCGTCGGCGTCGCCGGTGAGCCCGCGGGGGGCGGCGGCCGGGCGGCGCGCGCGGGCGGCTGGTGGCCGCGCCGCCTGCTCGGGCAGCCGGTCCGGACCGCGACCGACGAGGCCGGCGGGCAGCCGGGCGTGGCCGTGGCCGAGGGCCCCGGTGACAGCACCGCCCCCTTCCCGGACCCGGCCGGCGAGGACCCGGGGCTGCCGCTGCTGATCTCCGGCCTGCTGGCGCTGCGCCGGGCCTCGCCGACGCTGCGCCGCGCCCGGTTCTTCCACGGTGGCCCGTCCACCGACGAGCGCCGGGCCGACATGACCTGGTTCCTGGCCGACGGGCGGCCGATGACGGATGCCGACTGGAACGCCCCGCACCCGGCGACCGTGCTGGCGTTCATCGCCGGGGACAGCCTGACCTGGCTGGCCGCCGACGGCCTCCCGGCGCGTGGGGACAGCCTGCTGCTGGTGCTGCAGCCTGGCCAGGACACCGACGTGCTGCTGCCGGGCGCGCCCTGGGCGGCCCGCTACGACCTGCTGCTCGACACCACCCGGCCCGACCTCGGCCCGGCGGCCGCCGCCCTGTCCGGCGGCGCGCCGCTGGCGACCTACGCCGCCGGCGAGACCGTGCGCGCCGGCCGCCTGGGGGTCCTCGTGCTCCGGGCCGACCACCCACCGGCGCCAGGCCGGTGACCAGCACCACTGGCCGGTCGCGGTGGCGAGCCCGAGCGCGGCGGCGGCAAGTAGGGCAAGGTCGGTCCAGGGCGGGCGCGCGCCGCGCGCGTCGCGGGCCGCCCAGGCGGGCCGGCGGGCGGGGCCAGGCCCGGCGGGAGACGGCACAGGAGAAGAGGAGGCCGGCTGGTGGCGGTCGTACGTCTGGAGGTCGAGGACCGGGTCGGCACGATCCGGCTGGATCGGCCGAAGATGAACGCCCTGAACAGTGAGGTGGCCGCCGAGCTGCGGGCGGTCGCGCTGGAGGCGTCGCGGCGGGACGACATCCGGGCCGTCGTGCTCTACGGCGGGGAGCGGGTGTTCGCCGCCGGTGCCGACATCAAGGAGATGGCGACCAAGGACCGCGCCGCGATGACGGCCTGGATCAGCGAGCTGACCGGGACGTTCGAGCTGGTCGCGCACATCCCCAAGCCCACCTTCGCCGCGGTCACCGGCTACGCCCTCGGCGGCGGCCTGGAGCTCGCGCTGTGCGCCGACTTCCGGATCCTGGCCGACAACGCCAAGGTCGGCCAGCCGGAGATCCTGCTCGGGATCATCCCGGGCGCCGGCGGCACCCAGCGGCTGCCCCGGCTGATCGGCCCGGCGCGGGCGAAGGACCTGGTCTTCTCGGGCCGCCAGATCGGCGCCGACGAGGCGCTGGCGATCGGGCTGGCGGACGCCGTGGTGCCGGCCGGCGAGGTCCACGCCGAGGCGGTCCGCCGGGCGCTCCAGTACGTCGACGGGCCCGCGGTGGCGCTCGCCGCCGCCAAGCGGGCGATCAACGACGGCCTGGAGATGGGCCTGTCCGAGGGCCTGCGGCTGGAGGCCGCGCTGTTCGCCGGCCTGTTCGGCACCGACGACCAGCGAGGCGGGATGGAGTCGTTTCTGCGGGACGGCCCTGGCAAGGCGAAGTTCACCGGCCGGTGACCCGGTGAGGCGACGGTGGGCGGACCGGTGAGCGGGCCGGTGAGCGGGCGGGACATCCCGCCGGATGTGCCGGGCCCGGCGGCGGCGGGCGGGCCGGCCGAGATCGAGGTCAGTGAGGCGAGCCTGGCGACGGTCGGCGCGATCCCGGTGCGCCGGGCGCTGCCGCGCCGGGCCCGGCGCACCGTCGGCGCCTGGTGCTTCGTCGACCTGATGGGCCCGGTGGCCGTCTCGGGGGTGGCCGCGGGCGCCGGCGCCGGGCCGGCCGGGCTCGACATCGGCCCGCACCCGCACACCGGCCTGCACACCGTCACCTGGCTGCTGGCGGGCGAGGTCCGCCACGTCGACAGCACCGGCGCGGACCAGCCGGTGCGGCCGGGCCAGCTGAACCTGATGACCGCCGGGCACGGCGTCGCGCACGCGGAGGAGGCCACCGACCACCGCGGCACCCTGCAGGGCGTCCAGCTGTGGGTCGCCCAGCCGGAGGCGACCCGGCACGGCCCGGCCGCGTTCGAGCACCACCCGGCGCTGCCGTCGGCCGAGCTGGACCGGGCGGTGGCCACCGTGCTGGTCGGGGAGCTGGCCGGGGCGGTGTCGCCGGCCCGCCGGGACACCGAGCTGGTCGGCGCGGACGTGGCGCACCTCGGCGGGCGGGCGGTGCTCCCGCTGCGCCGCGACTTCGAGCACGCCGTGGTCGTGCTCGAGGGCGTCGTGCTGTTGCCGGACGGGCGGGCGGCCGGCGCGGGCGGGCCGGTGGTGGCCCGTCCCGGCCAGCTCGCCTACCTGGGGACCGGGCGCGACGAGGTGGCGCTTGACGCGGCCGAGCCGGCCCGGCTGCTGCTGCTCGGCGGGGTCCCGTTCCCCGAGGCGATCCTCATGTGGTGGAACTTCGTCGCCCGGGACCGGGCGGAGGTGGCCACGGCCGCGCGGCAGTGGGCGAGCCCGGACGGCGGTGGGCGGTTCGGCCCGGTCGCCTCGCGCCTGGACCCGGTCCCGGCGCCCCCGCTGCCCTGGCGGCTGGCCGCCGGCGGCGCCGGGTAGCGCGGCGCGGCCGGCGGCGGCTGGCGCCGGCACGGGCACCCGGCCGGGTCGCTAGTAGTACTTCGTTAGGTTGTGTCGATCATGTGGAGTTCGGGGATGGTGATCGTGCGGTGGCAGGT
>JADGHD010000785.1 GCA_019689615.1 Frankia sp.
TCCGCCCGCCCGGCAGCTGCCCGCGGCGGCGGGCGGTGGGACGACCACGACGACCCGCGCGAACCCTACGACCGGCGCCGGGACGAGCCGCGGGAGCGGCGCCGGCCGGCCAGCACCGGCGAGCGCCCGGCGCGCGAGCGGGAGTGGCACCCCGAGTCGCCGGCCGCCGGCGCGCCCGTCGCGCCGGGCGGGCGCGGGGCCGGCGAGCGCCGCCACAGCCTGGACCCGCGCTACCGCACCGACGACCCGTACGCGGCCGCCGGCCGCCGCGGCACCGTGCCGCCCGGCCAGGAGCCCTACGGCGACCGCGGACGCCCCGGCTACCACGACGACGAGTACGACCCGGACGCCTACGTCGACGACGACTACCGGGACGACGACTACGACTACGACGCCGAGAGCCCGGGCTACGGCTGGTACCGGGAACCGGCCCCGGAGCCGGACGAGGAGATGATGCACACCATGTCGATCGACATGCGTGGCTACCTCGACGACACCGGCTGGTTCCGGATGCCGCGCTGACCGGCGCCACCCCGGCCCGCCGCGGCGCACACCCCGGCGCTACCCGCCGTCGGCCGCCCCGGCCGGCCGCTCGGCGAGCAGCGAGCGGACGACGCCGACCGCCCGCGCGACCGCCGCCGCGTCCCCACCGGCCCGCCCGGCCGCAAGGCCCACCAGGAACGCGGTCAGCGGCGCGGCCGGCCTGGCGACGCCGTGCGCCACGTCGCGGGTCAGGTCCAGCAGCTCGGTCACGTTGATCGCGTCCGGGTCGAGGCCAAGCGCCCTGCCCGCCTCGTCCACCCACTCCCCAAGTGCGCTCACCAGCCGTGCGCTCCCTTCGGTCGCCGCGGCCCACCTGCCGCCTGCCCGCCATCGTCGTCGAGGCGGCCGGAGCCGGGCCAACCCGGGCGGACGCACCCCCACTGCCCCTGGGCGGCGCCACGGCCCGTCGTCGCCCCGTGCCGGCGCCCGCCGCGGCCCGACGACGCTGCTGGCCGCCCGAACGTGCCAGGAGACGGGGCCGGACGAGGGCCGCGGACCCGGCCCGCGGCTGGCCCCGTCAGCGCGCCGGTGGCCCGGGGTGGCGGGAGCTGGTCAGCCGCCGATCGCGGACATCGGCCGCGCTGGCTGGCGGAAGTTCGGCTCGCCGATGCCGTGGCCGGCGCGCTTGCGCCAGACGGCCGCCTGCCAGCGGCGGGCCAGCTCCTCGTCGCTCGCGCCGGCGCGCATCGGGGTGCGCAGGTCGGTCTCGTCCCGGGCGAACAGGCAGTCGCGGACGTGGCCGTCGGCGGTCAGCCGGACCCGGTCGCAGGCCGCGCAGAACGGGGCGGTGACCGAGCCGATCACCCCGACCCGGCCGGGCCCGCCGTCCACCAGGTACAGCTCGGCCGGCGCCGACCCGCGCCCGCCGAGCGGCTCGAGGTCGAACTCGGCCCGCAGGGCCGCCAGCGTCTCCCCGGCCGAGACCATCATCCGCCGGTCCCAGCCGTGCTGGGCGTCCAGCGGCATCTGCTCGATGAACCGCAGCTCGTAGCCGCGCTCCAGGCACCAGCGCAGCAGGCTCGGCGCCTCGTCGTCGTTGACGCCGCGCAGAAGCACGGCGTTGACCTTGACCGGGGTGAGCCCGGCCTCGGCCGCGGCGGCCAGCCCGGCCACCACGTCGTGGAAGCGGTCCCGGCGGGTGATCGCGCGGAAGCGCTCCGGGTCAACCGTGTCCAGCGAGACGTTGACCCGGTCGAGGCCGGCCTCGCGCAGGGCCGCGGCGCCGCTCGGGCCGCCGCGGGCCAGCGTCAGGCCGTTGGTGGTCAGCGACAGCTCGGGCCGCGGTTCCACCGCCGCCAACCGGCGGATCAGCTCGGCGAGCCCTGGGCGCAGCGTCGGCTCCCCGCCGGTGAGCCGGACCTCGGTGACGCCGAGCCGGCCGACCGCGAGCCCGACCAGGCGGACCACCTCGTCGTCGGTGAGGATGTGGTCGCCGGGCAGCCACGGCACGCCCTCGGCGGGCATGCAGTAGGCGCAGCGCAGCGTGCAGCGGTCGGTCAGCGACACCCGCAGATCGGTCGCGACCCGCCCGAAGGTGTCGATCAGCTGCACGGATACAGCGTATGGGTCATCGCCCGCGGGTGGGCACCCTCGCGGGGCGCCCCGCTCTGGGAGGCTCTGGGAGACTACGGCGGGCCGCCGCGCAGGCGGCACCGGGAAACAGGGTTTGGCGGGATGACGGCGTGGCC
>JADGHD010000786.1 GCA_019689615.1 Frankia sp.
CGAAGGCCGAGCCGAGGCTTTGGTGACGATCCTTCGGGTGAAGGGGATTGACCTGCCCGACGCCGCCCGGAGACGGATCATGGGCTGCACGGACGCAGCACTGCTCGACTCCTGGATCGCCCGCGCGACCACGATGACGAGCGCCCACGATCTGGCGGATGTCCTGGAGCCGGTTGACACCTGATCGCCGACGTCGCCCCGGCGGGTCCGAGATCGGAACCTGAGGCGACGAGGGTGGTCCGCGGCCGTGGGTCCTAGCCCGCGGGGACGCGCAGGTCCTCGTCGTCGGGCAGGTGCAGGTCGAGGTGGGCGGTGCGGCGGCCGAGCTCGAAGCGGCTGGTCACCTGGTACTGCCGGCACAGCTCCTCGATGTCGCGGCGGACCGTGCGCGGGCTGACCCGCAGCCGGGCGGCGATCACCACGTCCTTCGCGCCAGAGGCGAGGTAGCGCAGCGTGTTCATCCGCCGGGCCTCGACGTCCGGGGCTTCGGCCCGGGCTGAGGGGCCCACCGGCGGGCCCGCCAGCGCGAAGTGCCGGTCGAATACCTCGCGCAGCGCGAGCACCAGCGTCGGGACGCTCACCAGCAGGCCGCCCCGCTCCGGCTCGTCCAGGGCGGGCGGGAGCAGCGCCGTCCCGTCGTCCCAGATCACCAGCCGGTGCGGCGGGCCGTCGTCCGGCCGGCTCTGTCTGACCCACGGCGGCAGGCCGGCGCGCTTGCCGCCGGAGCGGCCCCAGGCCATGGCGACGTGCTCGGGCGTCCACACCGCTGCCAGCCGCACCCCGCGCTCGCCCGCCCGGATGAGCGCCCCGCGCAGCTCGCGTGACCGCCAGCCCGGCTCTGGGCGCCCGGTCAGCCAGCAGCGCAGGTTGGAGCGGGCCCGGTCGGTGTAGTCGACGATCGTCTCCCACACCGCCGGCGCCTCGACCACCTCGATCCCGTCCAGCGTGGCGGCCGTCCGGCTCTCGCCGGCCAGCCACGCCGCCGGCAGCCCGCGGGCGTACAGCGCGGCGGTCTCCCGGTCCATCGCCGCGAGCTCGGCGATATGGCGCGCGACGTCGGCGGCGTGCCGGGCCCGGCGCCGGTCGTGGTCGGCGACCAGCACCAGGTAGGGGTCCCGCGCGGTCCAGGTGTCGCGGTCCAGCCACAGCAGGCCGAGACTGGCCTGGCCCGCCAGCTCCTGGCGGACGGACCGTTCCGGCGCGCCGACGGCGCGCGCGAGCGCGGGTACCTCGCGGTCTGGCAGGCGGTGCGCCGGGCCAGCGGCGATCTCGAGGTACAGCCGCAGGCCGAGGTCGGTGAGACCGAACGGGTTGGGCGACATGGGCTTCCTCCCCCCACCGCAGGAACAACTGCGGACCCATGCGACACAGCGCCCACAACGGCGCAGGTAGCCGCGAAGTTACTCCAAGTCCCCGCGGGTGCACCCCGAGAATCGCGCTGTCATGTCCCTTTTCGGACACGCGCCCATCCCGGCCATCCGAGTCGTCTTCCGACTCCACGCCGTAACCACTAACCTCGACAACTGCAACGACGCGGGAACGCTGGACGCACTACACGGGAACACCAGGGGGTGACCAGCGGCCCGCGGCTCGTCTCCCGCCGGCGCCACGGCTGCGCCGCGCCATACCCGTTCGACCTGCCCACGCGACGGGTTGCTCCCTTGACCTCGGCCGCCTGCCCGCCTCACCGGCCACTCCACGACGGGCCGGCGCCGCCATGCCCGCTGCCCGGAGGACCGGACCATGGCCAGCTCGATTCCAGCCGACCACGCAGCCCAGCCCTCGGACCCGCAGGACCCGCCAGCCGGCGGGCCCGCGTCCTCAGCCCGCCGCGGCCTCGTGCACCGCCGCGGGCTGCTCACCGCCGCCAGCGCCACCCTGGTCGCCGGCGCCGGCACCAGCCTCGGCGCCCCCAGCGCCGCCGCGAGCACCTCCGCGACGAGCCTGGCCGCCGCCAGCCCGCGCGGTGGGTTCGTCGACGTCCACCACCACGCCACCCCACCCGCGGTCCGCACCTGGCTCGTCGATCACGGCCTGCTCCCCCCGGCCGGCGGGCCACCCTGGGCAACCTGGAGCCCCGAAGACGCCCTGACCACCATGAACACCAACCGCATCCAGTACGCCCTGCTCTCCGCGATCATCCCACCGGCGTTCTTCAGCTCGCCCACCCAGCAGGCCGAACTCGCCCGCATCACCAACGACGCCCTCGCCGCACTCACCCACACCC
>JADGHD010000787.1 GCA_019689615.1 Frankia sp.
CCAGCCCTGCCCCCCGGCCGGCCAGCCGGGACAGCTCAGCCTGCCCGGCTGACCGGCCAGGTCAGCCGCGCCCGCCGCCCGTTTCGGTCCGTGACCGGGACCTGAACAAGGACCGAACACCTGGTCGCCGGCTGTGTAAAGATCGCAACATGAGGGCGCTGGGGGACGTGCTGGAGGCGATGGTCACCTGCGGGCAGCGGTGGCCGTCGGTGCACGCCGAGCTGGTCCACCGGTACGACCCGGGCACCGCAGCCGACGCCCGCCGCGCCGCGCTCGCGCGCGACCTCGGCAACCGGGTGCCCGCCCCGGGCCGGACCCCGGCGCCCGGGCCCGCGCTGCCCGCCGCCGTCGTCCCGGTGCCGGCGAGCCCCTGGGCCGGCGAGGACGCCACCGACCCGGTGGTGCGCCGCGGCCGGCTGCTGGCCACGGCCGAGGCCCTGCGGGTCGAGTGGCCGGACGAGGACGAGGTGACGGTCGTGCACGGGGAGCGCTGGCGGCGCCGGCGCGGGGAGGCGGTCAGCGGGACCGGGATCCTCGGCAACCCGCCGCCCCGGCCCGGCCTGGCCCGTCGCCCCGGCGTCGTCGCGCGTGAGCAGCTGCTGGTCCGGCCGTGGCTGCTGCTGTCCTGGGTGCGGCCGCGGGTGGTGGCGCCGGTCCACGTCGGCGGGCGCCCGTCGACCAGGCTCGCCGCGCTGCCCCGGTCCGGCCCGCGCCCGGTGGAGCTGGTCGGCCTGGCCGACGGCGCGCAGCGGTTCGACCTCGTCGTCGACGACGAGACCGGCGTCCTGGTCGAGTTCAGCGCCTACTTCGCCGGCCGGCTGCTGGAGCGCACCGCGCTTCGCCACCTCACCATCGGCGACGTCGCGGACCCCCGGCTGTTCGACCTGGACGCCCTGGAGCTGCCGCCGCTCTCGGAAAACTAGAACGGGTTCCAATCTCGGCCCAAAGATGGTTGTATGCCTACACCCACTCAGGCCGAGAGCGGCCGGACGCCGGCACCGCCGTCAGTCCTGGCCCGCGGCCGCCCCCTGGGGTGTCCACGCGGAAGGGGTTGTAGTGCGTACACCCATCTGTGACCAGCTCGGCATCGAGTTCCCGATCTTCGCGTTCTCGCACTGCCGGGACGTCGTCGCGGCCGTCAGCCGGGCCGGCGGGTTCGGGGTGCTTGGGGCGCTGGCGTTCAACGCCGAGGAGCTCGAGGTCGAGCTGTCCTGGATCGACGACCACGTCGACGGCAAGCCGTACGGGGTCGACATCGTCATGCCCAACGCCTACCTCGGCAAGGGCCAGAAGCTCGACCGGGGCGCGCTGGCGGCGATGGTCCCGGCCGAGCACCGGGCGTTCGTCGACTCCGTGCTCGCCGAGTACAACGTCCCGCCGCTGCCCGAGGACGCCGCCGACGGCCGTGACCTCAAGGCGGCCGGGCTCGCCGTCGACCTCGAGGGACCCGGCCAGGTCGAGGTAGCGCTCAAGCACCCGACGCGCATGCTCGTCAACGCGCTCGGCCCGCCGCCGAAGGAGGTCGTCGACCGGGCGCACGAGCACGGGATCCTGGTCGGCGCGCTGGTCGGCGCGCCCAGGCACGCGGTGGCGCAGGTCGCCCAGGGGGTGGACGTGATCATCGCCCAGGGCACCGAGGCCGGCGGGCACACCGGCGAGATCTCGACGATGGTGCTCGTCCCCGAGGTCGTCGACGCCGTCGGGCCGGACGTCCCGGTGCTCGCCGCCGGCGGCATCGGCACCGGCCGGCAGGTGGCGGCGGCGCTCGCGCTCGGCGCCCAGGGCGCCTGGACCGGGTCGATCTGGCTGACCGTCGCCGAGGCCGACACCAACCCGGTCGCCGTCGACAACCTGCTGAAGGCCACCTCCCGGGACACGGTGCGGTCGCGCTCGATGACCGGCAAGCCGGCCCGGCTGCTGCGCAACGCCTGGACGGACGCCTGGGAGCGCCCGGACGCGCCGAAGACGCTGCCCATGCCGCTGCAGGGCATCGTCTGGGCGGAGGCGGCCCGCCGGTTCACCCGCGCCGGCACCCCGGAGCTCAACGGGTTCCCCGTGGGCCAGATCGTCGGGCGGATGAACAGCCGCCGGCCGGCAGCCGAGGTGGTCCACTCGCTGGTGGAGGAGTGGATCGCCACCACCCAGCGGCTGTCCGGGCTGCTCGAGGCCTGACCGCCGGGGGGGGCCCCCCCCCCCCGCCCCCGCGCCGGGGCCCCGCCCCCCAC
>JADGHD010000788.1 GCA_019689615.1 Frankia sp.
GATGTCGAGGTGGGCGTTGAGGGCGGTGGCGAGGCGGTCGAGGATGGGGAGGGTGGGGATGGTGCCGCCGGCCTCGAAGCGGGCGACGGCGGACTGGGTCATGCCGGCGGCGCGGGCGAGCTGGGTCTGGGACCAGCCGTGGCGTTGGCGCAGGTCGCGGACGGCCCGGCCGAGCTCGTGGGCGAGCTGGGCGGTGCGGTAGGCGTCGGTGGCGCCGGGTTCGGTCATCCGCCGGTCGCGTAGCTCGGCCCAGTCGGTGCGGTCAGGCATCGGTGTCGCCTCCCTCGGGCTCGTCGTCGGCGGTGTGCAGTTCGGTCTGGCAGCGTTGCATCGCCCGTCTGGCGCGGGTGACCTCGGCGCGTTCGCGCATCCGGGTCTTGCGGAACACGGTGAGCAGCACGGCTCGCTGCCCGGTGGCGAGCCAGTAGGTCACCCTGATGGCGTCGCCGTCGAGGTAGAAGCGCAGCTCGCGGAGTTTGCCGTCGAGTTGCCGGGTGTAGGGCTCGCCGAGCAGGGGGCCCTGGGCGGCGAGCAGGTCGATGTAGAAGGCGGCGGTGGCGAACTGGCGGGTCGGCAGCTGTTCGAGCCACTGCCGGACCTCCGGTTCCAGCTCGACGGTACCCCAGTCCATAGCGGAGACGCTATAGATCAGTTGTGGCGGCAGGGTCCTCGAGACCACGGCGAGCCACCCGCTGGTCCGGGCGACGTCCGTCGTCGGCTGTTCGCTGTGACGGTTTGCGCACGGCGGGTGTCAGGGTGGGTTCGCCTGGAGTGGTTAGCCTTCATTAACCTATCGTCAGCGGATGTGCATGCCGGAGATGGCGCGGGCGATGACCAGGCGCTGGATCTCGCTGGTGCCCTCGAAGATGGTGTAGATCTTGGAGTCGCGGTACATGCGCTCGACGGGGTGTTCGCGGCTGTAGCCGGCGCCGCCGAGGATCTGGACCGCCTTCTCGGTGACCGAGACGGCTACCTCGCCCGCCTTGAGCTTGGACATCGAGCCCTCGCCTGCCTCGAAGCGCTTGCCGGTCTTGCCCATCCAGGCGGCTCGCCAGATCAGCAGGCGGGCGGCGTCGATCTCGGTGCGCATGTCGGCGAGGGCGAAGGCGATCGCCTGGTTCTCGATGATCGGGCGGCCGAACGCCTCGCGGGTCTTGGCGTACTCCAGGGCGTACTCGTAGGCAGCGCGGGCGATGCCTATGGCCTGGGCGCCGACGGTCGGGCGGGTGCGCTCGAAGGTGGCCATCGCCGCCTGGCTCTTGGCGCTGGCGCCCTCGCGGGCCCTGGCGAGGCGCTCGTCGAGGCGCTCCTTGCCGCCGAGCAGGCAGTGGCCGGGCACCCGGACGTCGTCGAGGAAGACGTCGGCGGTGTGCGAGGCGCGCAGGCCGAGCTTCTTGATCTTCTTGGTGGCGACCAGGCCGGGGGTGTTCGGCGGGACGACGAAGGTGGCCTGGCCGCGGGCCTTCAGCTCCGGCTCCACCGAGGCGACGACGACGTGGATGTTCGCGATGCCGCCGTTGGTGATCCAGGCCTTCTGGCCGTTGAGGACCCACTCGTCCTTGGCCTCGTCGTACCGGGCGCGCACCCGCAGCGACGAGACATCAGAGCCGGCTCCCGGCTCGGAGACGCAGAACGCGCCGAGCTTCGGGTCGGAGGCGTCGCCGTAGCACTGCGGCGCCCACTCGAACAACTGTTCGGGGGTGCCGGCGGACGAGATCGCCGCGGCGGCCAGCGATGTGCCCATGATCGACAGGCCGATCCCGGCGTCCCCCCAGAACAGCTCCTCCGACGCGATCGGCAGGGACAGGCCGGTGGGGTCGGCGAACAGGGTCGCGATCGAGTCGAAGCTGTAGAGGCCGATCTTGGCGGCTTCCTGGATGATCGGCCAGGGCGTCTCCTCGCGCTCGTCCCACTCGGCCGCCGCCGGGCGGACGACCTCCGCGGCGAAGCCGTGCACCCAGTCGCGCAGGTCGCGCTGCTCGTCGGAGAGCTCGAGGCTGAAGCCACTCATCGCGCAAAGGTCCTTTCCAGTCCAGCGCGTCGGCCGGAGGGCGCGCGGCTCCCGGAGGTGCTGGGCGCGGCGCGCGGCGTAGAACGGTCGCGGACGTGCGTACGGGTGCGGGCGGGTGCGGGCGGGACGTCGGGAATCGCAAACGACGTCGCGTATTCCCGGCCCGGATCAATATACCGACGGGTAACTTCGCGCGGAAGGGCAG
>JADGHD010000051.1 GCA_019689615.1 Frankia sp.
GGGTGGGGGGTCCACGGGGTCCATGCCGGGCGCAACAGGCCCTCGGCATCCACGGCCCACTGCCGCCAGCCGAGCAGGCTCATCGCGCCGAAAAGCGCGCCCTCGCGCCGGCTGGTGCTGGTTCGGCCGGAATGGTTCGCCGGTTGGGATCAGGCGGTGCCGGGACCGCGAAAGGCTCGGCCTCGGGCCAGCTGATCGGCTCGTCCTCGATGATCCGTTCCGGCTTGCCGATATCGCCCATATGTGCTGTCTCCCGGACCCAGTTGTCTCTCAGAGCAGGGTCCGTCCGCCGTGAGCTCCGGTCAATCCCGGTTGGGCGGATCGGCTGCCCGTAACAGACCGGTTCAACTGTGGCAATTCGCGGGGAGTTCGCGCTGGTCAGCCGCCCTGTGGCCGGCACAACGCATTCCCGGTCGGGCAGTGGTGTTCGCGACGGAACGCGCACGGCTGGTAGCCCTGGGCTGACCTGGGAAGACCGTCCGTCCTGCCCTCATATCGTCGGCGTTGGTTGGCGTGCAGCTATTGCGCAAATCTTGACAAGACCGATATAACGGTCCCTCCTGGCCTTCCGCCTCGTCAGGGTTGGGTGCGGCTCGATCGGAGGAAGCAGCGTGGCAACCAGCTCGGAGTCGATCGGCCTGGCCGCGGCGGCCCGTGCCGGGCTGCACCGGCCGCCGCTGCCCCCGCTGGGAGCTGACGAGATCGACGGGAGCGCGCTCGACCGGATCGCGCTCGTCGTCGACCGGCTCGCGGACCACGCGGCGGTCCGCTCGCCGAGCTACGAGGTGACCTACGGGGAGCTGGACGCCTGGTCCGACGAGCTGGCCGCCCGGCTGCTCGAGCGGGCGGCCACGGGGCCCGCCCGGCCGGCGCCGCCGCCGGTGGAGTCCCAGCGGGAGCTGCCACCGCTGGCGCCCGAGGAGCGGCCCATCGCGATCCTGCTCGGGCACGAGCCCGCCGCGATCGTCGCGATGGTCGCGATCCTCAAGACCGGCCGGCCGTTCGTCCCGCTGGACCCGCACCTGCCGCCCGAGCGGCTGGCCACGATCCTCTCCCTGGCCGGCGCCGACACCTGCGTGTGCGACACCGGCGCCAGCGGCCCCGGCGAGCCCGCTGGCCTGGCCGGCGGCGGGGTCCGGCGCAGCACCAGCGCCGTGGACGCGCCGCCCGACCCCGCCCGGCTGCTGCCGCCGTGGGTCGACCAGGTGCACGTCGGCGACGTGCCCGTGCTGCCGGCGACCGCCCGGGCACGGCTGGCCGCCGCCGCGCCGCCGCGCCGCCAGGACACCGACCCGGCGCTGATCGTCTTCACCTCCGGCTCCACCGGCCTGCCCAAGGGCGTCGTGTGGAAGCACAACACCCTGCTCTTCCACCACCGGCTGTTCCACGAGCTGCTCGGCGTCGGCCCGGACGACCGCTTCCAGCTGCTGCTGCCGTGCGCGTTCATCTCCGGGATCAGCAGCACGTTCCGGTCGCTGTTCGCCGGCGGGCTGCTCGGGATGTTCGACCCCCGGGTCGGCGGCGCCCGCGGGCTGGCCGACTGGCTGCGCGACGAGCGCCCGACCAGCATGGCGATCACGCCGTCGCTGCTGCGGACCATCGTCGGCTCGATGGCGCCCGGCGAGCGGCTGACCGACCTGCGGCACGTGCTCACCGTCGGCGAGGCCCTCTACGCCAGGGACGTGGTGGCCGCGCGGCCGGTCCTGCCGCCCGGCGCCGCCATCGTCACCACCTACGGCTCGTCCGAGATCGGGCTGACCGCGATCGGGCAGCTGCGCGCCGACGACCCGCTGCCGGAGGGCACGGTCCCGGCCGGCTGGCCGGTGGCGGGCAAGCTGACCCGGCTGCTGCGGGAGGACGGCAGCGAGGCGGCTCCCGGTGAGTCGGGCGAGCTGGTCGTCTCCAGCCGCTACCTGTCCGGTGGCTACTGGCGCGACCTCGGGCAGCAGGCCGCCCGGTTCAGCACCGAGCCGGACGGCACGCCGCGCTACCGCACCGGGGATGTCGGCCGGATCGGCCCGGACGGCCAGCTGCGGATCACCGGCCGGCTCGACGGAATGGTCAAGGTCCGGGGCTACCTGGTCGAGCCGATCGAGATCGAGTCGGCGCTGCTGGCCGCGGACGAGGTCGCCGAGGCCGTGGTGACCGCGGACAGGTCGGCGCAGCCGCCGCGGCTGGTCGCCTACGTCGTCCCGGCGCCGGACACCAGACCGTCGGCGGCGTCGATCCGCCGGCTGCTGCGCTCCCGGCTGCCGTCGTACATGGTGCCGTCGACGGTCGTCATCCTGCCGGCGCTGCCGCGGACCGAGCGCGGCAAGGTCGACCGGGTGGCGCTGCCGCCGGCCCCGCCGGCGCTGGCCGGCGACCCGCCGCGCAACCAGTGGGAGGAGGCCATCGCCCAGCTGTGGGCGCGGGTGCTCAACCTCGACTCGGTCGGCATCCACGACGACTTCCTCGAGCTCGGCGGCGACTCGCTGGCGGCCCAGGAGGTCGCAGCGCGGCTGCGGGACGAGTACGGCGTGGCGCTGCCGACGTCGGCGCTCGCCCAGGCGCCGACGGTCGCCGAGCTCGCGGCGCTGGCCGAGCAGACCTCCGCCAAGGTCGACACGCTGCGCCACCCTGACGCGGTGCCGCTGCGCACCGGTGGCTCGGGCGCGCCGCTGTTCTGCTTCGCCGGCGCTGGGGGACTCGCGATCGGGATGATGGCGCTGGCCGCGAACTTCGACGGCGAGCGGCCGGTGTACGGGCTGCAGGCACACGGGCTGGAGCGGCGCGGCATCCCCGACTGGTCGGTCCGGGCGGCCGCCCGCCGGCACGCCCGCACGATCCGGCTGCTCCAGCCGAACGGCCCCTACCTGCTGCTCGGTCACTCGTTCGGCGGCCTGGTCGCGCTGGAGACCGCCCAGCTCCTGCGTCAGGCCGGCGCGGACGTTGGCCTGCTGACCATCGTCGACTCGACCGCGCCCGGCGGGCTGAGCCTCTCCCTGAGCGGCGCGATCCTGCCCTCGCGCCGAACGGACAACCTCGACGCGTCCACCGCCCCGAACGCCGTGGGCGACGGGTCCGGGCGGGCGGAGGCGAACGGCGGCTCGGCTGGCGCGCACGCCGCGGGCCAGGCCGGCGGGCCGGGCGCGCGGGCCACCACCGGGCTGAGGGTGGCGCTGGACCGGGCCCGCCAGCTCGTCTCGCTACCGCTGGCCGGGGTCGTCCGCTTCCAGGGGATGGCGCAGTACGACGTGTTCTTCAACCAGGGCCGGGTGCTGACGATGACCTACCGGCCGAAGCCGTACCCCGGCCGCACCCTGGTCTTCCGGGCGGCGCCGACCGTGTCGGCGCAGGATCAGGAGCTGCGCCCGGTCAGCGGCCCATGGGCCCAGTACCTCACCGGGGAGGCGTGGCAGCGCACGGTGGTGGGCAACCACGACTCGATCCTGCGCGAGCCCCTGGTCGGCCAGCTCGCCGAGGATGTGCGGGCCCAGATCGCCATCGTCGAGAAGTCCTGATCGTCCTGACGCCGGCCGCCGCGCCGTCCCCGCCTCCCGGAACGGCTGACCGGGCGGCGGCCGGGCGGGTACGGCGTGCGCGGCCACGGCGTTGGGCGCGGCGGTGAGAGGCTCGCGGAGACGGGCCGGGCGCGGACGATGCCGGGAGGGGCGCCGATGGGTGATGCGGTAGTGGACACGAGTGCCGAAGGCGGGCGGACGGGGCGCGGCGTCGCGGTCGTGACCGGCGGGAGCCGGGGGATCGGGGCCGCGGTGGCGCGCGGGCTGGCCCGCGAGGGCTGGGACGTGTGCCTGGGCTACCGGGCCGACGAGGAGGCCGCGGCCGAGGTGCTGGCGGCGTGCGAGGCGGCCGGGGCGCGGGCGGTGGCCGTGCGCGGCGACGTCTCCGGCGCGGCGGACGTGATGGCGCTGTTCGCCGCCGCCGACCAGCTCGGGCCGGTCACGGTCCTGGTGAACAACGCCGGGATCGTCGACCGAAAGGCCCGGGTGGACGAGATCTCCCCGGACCGCGTCGAACGCATGTTCGCGGTCAACGTGGTCGGGGCGTTCCTGTGCGCGGGGGCAGCGGTCCGCCGGATGTCGACGAAGTACGGCGGCCAGGGCGGCTCCATCGTGAACATCTCGTCGGTCGCGGCCCGCCTCGGCGGACCCGACCAGTACATCGACTACGCGGCGTCCAAGGGCGCGATCGACACCATGACGCTCGGGCTGGCCAAGGAAGTCGCCGCCGAGGGCATCCGGGTCAACGCGGTCCGGC
This sequence comes from Frankia sp., assembly GCA_019689615.1. Taxonomy (GTDB): domain Bacteria; phylum Actinomycetota; class Actinomycetes; order Frankiales; family Frankiaceae; genus Pseudofrankia. The sequence goes on from JADGHD010000051.1 coordinate 4,261, forward strand.
CCGGGATCATCGACACCGAGATCCATGCCAGCGGGGGCGAACCGGACCGGGCCGCCCGGCTCGGCCCGTCCGCCCCGATCGGCCGCGCCGGCACCGCCGAGGAGGTCGCCGCCGCCGTCGTCTGGCTGTGCCTCCCGGCCGCCTCGTACACCACCGGCGCGATCATCGACGTCAGCGGCGGCCGCTGACGGGCGCCGCGGGGGCCGACGGCCCCGTCGCGACGCCGACGACGGCGGGTGAAAGGCCTGTCGTCGGGCCGGGTTACGACCGACGGCAGGTGGGTTCCGGCGCCGTAACGGGTACGGATCGGCCGACGATGAGACGCAACTCACTGGGGCTTCCGCTTGCCTATGAGGAGCGTCACAATCGGCCCAACGTCGGTTGTATCCGTGCAACCCCGAGGAGGGGCCGTGGGGCAGGCCCAGGATCGATCTCTGGCCACCTCGGTCGGATCCGGTGGCAGCAGCACTGTGATCGTCGGGCTCCGTGCGGGGGATGCCGGCGAGCTCGCCGACGTCCTGCTCGCCGCCGAGCTCGCGGAACGTACTGGCTCGAAGCTGCTCGTGGTCGCCGAACGTGACCGCTGGGCGCGGTTCGCCCGGTGGACCTCCGGCATGTACTGCGCGTTCGGCATGGACGGCGTGGCCCAGGCGTCGCACAGCGCGGAGCGTGCGGTCCAGGACGACCTCTACGCGCGGATCGCCGGAGTGGTCAGCCTGGTGCCGGTGGACTGGTCGCTGGAGTGGGTGTCCGGGTCGGCGGCCAAGGCGGCGGTCCGCTACGCCCGACGCAACCCGGCGGTCCTGGTGATGTTCCGCCCGTCCGCCTGCCGCTGACTCCCGCCGCGCCTTCGCCGCGCTCCCCGGGTGGGGCCTCGGCCGCCCGCCCCGGGTGCCGCGGGAAGCCGGTGTGTCCCGGGCAACCTTCACCCGGCGCCGCCGGAGCGGGCACGCGGTGATAGGCAGAACGTATGGACCTTCGGATCTTCGTGGAGCCGCAGCAGGGGGCCAGCTACGCGCAGCAGCTCGCCGTGGCGCGGGCGGCCGAGCAGGGCGGGTTCGACGCGTTCTTCCGCTCGGACCACTACCTGCGGATGGGCGGGGGCGATCCCAGCCCGGGACCGACCGATTCCTGGGTGACGCTGGCCGGGCTTGCCCGGGAGACCTCCCGGATCCGGCTCGGCACACTGATGACCAGCGCCACCTTCCGCTACCCCGGTCCGCTCGCGATCGCCGCCGCGCAGGTGGACGAGATGAGCGGCGGCCGGCTTGAGCTGGGTCTCGGCGCTGGCTGGTTCGAGGACGAGCACACCGCCTACGGCATCCCGTTCCCGCCGACCGCCGAGCGGTTCGACCGGTTCGCCGAGCAGCTGGAGGTCATCACCGGGCTCTGGACCACCCCGGTCGACCAGACCTACTCGCACGAGGGCCGCTACTACCCGATCGTCGACAGCCCGGCGCTGCCGAAGCCGGTGCAGCGCCCCCGGCCGCCGATCATCGTCGGCGGCACCGGCCAGGTGCGCACACCGCGGCTCGCCGCCCGCTACGCCGACGAGTTCAACGCCCCGTTCCAGCACGTCCCGGACGCCGCGCGGCTGTTCGCCGGCGCCAGGCAGGCGTGTGAGACCGCCGGGCGCGACCCGGAGACGCTGCGGCTGTCGGTGACCCTGGTCGTCTGCTGCGGCCGGGACGAGGCCGAGGTGGCCCGCCGGGCCGCGCGGATCGGCCGCGAGGTGCCGGAGCTGCGGGAGAACGGCCTGGCCGGCACCCCGGCCGAGGTCGTCGAGAAGCTGGCGGCCTACGGCAAGGCCGGCGCCACCCGGGTCTACCTGCAGGTCCTTGACATGGACGACCTCGACCACATCGCGCTGCTCGCCGCGGAGGTCCTCCCGCACGTCTGACCGCGCCGGCCGGCGCCCGTGCCGTCGGCCCGCGCGGCACCGTCGCCGCCGCGGCCGCCGGCCGGCGCACCGATGCCATCGTCACCGGCGCGTCCGCCGGGCTCGGCGTGGTGTTCGCGAAGGCGCCACCTGATCCGCCAGGGCCCGGCGCTGGTCAGGTCTGCAGCGGCATCAGCTCGGTGGCGAACGCGTCGAGGAACGCCGGCACGCCCTCCGGTGGGAGCGCCGGGTAGACGACGAACTTGCTGACCCCGACGGCGACGAAGTCGCTGATGAGCGCCCGGGCGGCGGCCCAGCCGACCGGGAGGAACACGCTCGGGTCGACGTCGGGCCGGCGGGCGCGGATCGCCGCCAGCTGCCCGGCCGGCGGCTCGGCGAGTGCGACCCGCAGGCTCAGCCCGAAGTGCTCCTGGTCGATGGCGCGGCCCGCCTGCGCCGCCGCCTCGTTGATGGCGGCGATGCCCGCGGCGGCCTCGGCCGGGGTGACCAGGCTCGCCAGCCACCCGTCGCCGAGCCGGCCGACCCGGCGCAGCGCCGCCGGCACGGCGCCACCCAGCCACAGGTCCAGCGGCCTGCCCGTGGGCCCGTCGACCGGCCGCTCGCCGATGCCGATGCCGTCCAGGTGGAAGAACTCGCCGTGGTGGGTGACCTTCTCCTCGGACAGCAGCCGGCGGACGACGGTCAGCGCCTCGTCGAACACCTCGCCGCGCCGCCCGGGCGGCACCGGGAACGCGCTTCGCTCGGCGGCCCTGGCCGGGCCGAGGCCGACGGCCGGCAGCACCCGGCCAGGCGCCAGCGCGGCCAGCGAGGCGAGTTCCTTGGCGAACACCACCGGGTTGCGCCCGGGCAGCACGGCCACCCCGGTGCCGACCTTCAGCCGGTTCGTGCGGGCGAGCGCCCAGGCCATCCCGGCCATCGGGGCGACGGCGGGGCCGGACAGCTGCTCGCTCAGCCACAGCGAGTCGACGCCCAGCTGCGCGACCCGCTTCACCAGCGGCCCGAAGGACCCGCCCGGTACCGGGGCGAACCCGACCCCGATTCGTACCTTCACGGCCCCAGCCTCATCGCCTTCCTACTGTCGGGTCAATCAGATTTCCCGGCGCGGGCCGGGGGCCCGGCTGGCGCGGCGGCGGGCCCCAGCCGCCTCCGCCCGGGGTGCGGATGGTGATCAGGGCGCCGGCGGGCACGGCGCGGCTCGCCTTGGGCGGCAGCACGGTGCCGTCGAGCTCGTTCACCCCGCAGGCGCCGGGCTCGCCGCCGGCCGCGCCGGCTGGGCGGTGGCGGCGGCGGTCGGTGAGTAGGGAGACGGTCGCCGGGGTGAGGACGCGGATGGACCGGACGATGCCGGCGCCCCCGGGGTGCCTGCCGGCCCCGGCGGTCGAGGCGTCCAGCTCGTAGCGCTCGACCCGCAGCGGGTACTCCAGCTCCAGCGCCTCGATCGGGGTGTTGAGCGTGTTCGTCATGCCGACGTGGACGCCGGACTCGCCCGGCCCGCGCGACGAAGCGCCCTGCCCGCCGGCCAGCGTCTCGTAGTACGTCCAGGCGCCGCCGTCGTCGGGGCGCCGGCCGCCGAGGACGAGGTTGTTCATCGTGCCCTGGCCCTGCGCCGGCAGGTCGGCGACCTGGGACAGGGCGAGCAGGACGGTGTCGGCGACCCGCTGGGAGGTCTCCACGTTGCCAGCGACGACGGCGGCGGGCCGGCGGGCGTCGACCAGCGAGCCGGGCTCGGTGATGATCGTCATCGGGGCGTAGGTGCCGTCGTTGGCCGGCACGTCGGCGCCCAGCAGCACCCGCAGCGCGAAGCAGCAGGCGGAGCGGGTGACGGCGAGCGGGCAGTTCACGTTGCCGGGCACCGCCGGCGAGGTGCCGGTGAAGTCGATTGTGATGCCGTCCCCGGCGATGGTGACCGCCACCCGGATCGGGATGTCCGCGTCGGTGACGCCGTCGCCCTCGATCTCGCCGGCCGCCTCGTACCGGCCGTCCGGCAGGCCGGCGATGACCTGCCGGGCCCGGCGCTCCCCGTACCGGATGACCTCGGCGAACGCGGCGAGGAGCAGGTCGCGGCCGCGGCGGTCGGCGATCTCGCGCAGCCGCGTGCCGGCCAGCCTGCCGGCCGCGACCTGGGCCCGCAGGTCGCCGCGGCGCAGGTCGGGGGTGCGCGAGTTGGCGGCGATCAGGTCCAGCACGTCGTTCGCCCACTCGTCGGCGGCGACGAGCCGCACCGGCGGGATGACCAGGCCCTCCTGGTAGATCTCCCGGGAGTCGGCCGGCATCGAGCCCGGGCGCATCCCGCCGACGTCGCTGTGGTGGGCCCGGGTGGCCGCGTAGCCGATGATCTCGCCGTCCAGGTCGACCGGGGACACCAGCGTGATGTCGGGCAGGTGGTTGCCGCCGGTGAACGGGTCGTTGAGCACCCAGACGTCGCCGGGGGCCGGCCCGCGCGCCGCGACCACCCGGACCGACTCGGACATCGCGCCGAGGTGGACCGGGATGTGCGCGGCCTGGGCGACCAGCCGGGCGTCGGCGTCGAACAGCGCGGCCGAGCAGTCCCGCCGCTCCTTGATGTTCGACGAGTAGGCGCTGCGCACCAGCACGGTGCCCATCTCGTCGGCCACCCCGGCCAGCGCCGCGGCCAGCACGGACATGGTCACCGGGTCCAGCGCGCCCGCCCGGTCGGCGTGGGTGGTCATGCGGTGGCCCGCCTCTCCAGGACGAGGGTGCCGACGTGGTCCACGACGCCGTCCCAGCCGGGGCGCACGACCAGGGTCGCCTCGGCGAACTCGACGATCGCCGGGCCGGTGACCGCCTCGCCCGGGCCGAGCGCCGCCCGCGGCACCACCTCGACCGGCCGCCAGCCGGCGCCGTCGGGGAACCAGGCGTCGCGGCGGGTGCGCCGGGCGGCGGCCGCCGGGTCCGCTGGCGGCGCGGCGAGCGCCGGGGCGACGCCGGCGACGGTCGCGACCAGCCGCAGCGCCACCACCTCGACCGGCCGCTCCGGCGAGCGGTGGCCGTAGCGGGCGGCGTGGGCCTCCTCGAACCGCTCGCGGACCGCCGCCAGGTCGTCGGCCGGCACGGTCAGCTCGAACGACTGGCCGGCGTAGCGGCAGTCGGCGAACCGGGTCAGCGTCGCGTCGGGCTGGTCGGCGAGCGCCCGCTCGGCGAGGGCGGCGAACTGCCGCGCCAGCGCGTCCGGCTCGCGTTCGGGGTCGAGGAAGGCCGCGGCGACGTAGTCGCGGCGCAGGTCGCCGAGCGCGAGCCCGAGCGCCGAGAGCACCCCGCAGGCCGCGGGCACCAGGATCCGCCGGCAGCCGAGCTCCTCGGCGAGCGCGCACGCGTGCATGCCGCCGGCCCCGCCGAACGCGACCAGCGCGAACTCCCGCGGGTCGTGGCCGCGTTCCACGGTCACCACCCGCAGCGCCCGGGCCATCTCGGCGTTCGCCACGTCGACGACCCCGGCCGCCGTCTCCAGCGGGTCGAGCCCCAGCCGCTCGCCGAGCCTGGCCAGCGCCTTCTCGCTGGCCGCCCGGCGCAGCACCACCTCGCCGCCCAGCGTCGCCCCGTCCGGCAGGTAGCCGAGGTAGAGGTCGGCGTCGGTGACCGCCGGCTCGGTGCCGCCCCGCCCGTAGCAGGCCGGGCCGGGGAGGGCGCCGGCCGAGCGCGGGCCGACCCGCAGCGCCCCGCCGTCGTCCACCCAGGCGATCGACCCGCCGCCCGCGCTCACCGAGTGCACGTCGACGGACGGCAGGTGGATCGGCACGCCGCCGACCGACGCCTCGTGCGTCAGCTGCACCACGCCGTCGAGCACCGTCGCCACGTCGGTCGACGTGCCCCCCATGTCGAAGGTGAGCAGGTTGCGCTCGCCCGAGCGGGCGGCCACGTAGGCGGCGCCGACCACCCCGCCGGCCGGCCCGGACAGCACGCAGGCCGCCGCGGTCCGCGCGGCCACCCCGATCGGGACCACCCCGCCGGAGGAGAACATGATCAACGGTTCGGGCAGGCCGTGCCCGGCCGCCTTGTGGCCGAGCGAGCGCAGGTACGACGCCAGCCGAGGGGTCAGGTAGGCGCTCGCGGCCGTCGTCGCGAACCGCTCGTACTCCCGGAACCGCGCCAGCACCTCGCTGGACAGCACGACGGTGACGCCGGGCAGCTCCTCGCGCAGGATCCGGCCGGCCAGCTGCTCGTGCTCCGGGTGCAGGAACGAGAACAGCAGGCAGACGGCCACCGCCGCCAGCCCGTCGACCGCGCGCAGCTCGCCGGCCAGCCGCCGCACGTCCGCCTCGGCGAGCGGCCGCACCACCCCGTGCGGCCCCATCCGCTCGTCGAGGGTGAACCGCAGCTCGCGCGGCACCAGCGGGCGTGGCCGCGGGCGGGTGAGGTCGTAGAGCGACGGGCGGTCCTGCCGGCCGATCTCCAGGATGTCCCGGAACCCGGCCGTGGTCACCAGCGCCGTCTTCGCGCCGTTGCGCTCGAGCAGCGTGTTCGTGGCCACGGTGGTGCCGTGGGCGAACCGGGCGATCCGCTCGGCCGGCACGCCCGAGCGGACGAACGCGGCCAGCACGCCGGTCGACTGGTCGGCCGGCACCGACGGCACCTTGGCGAACACCAGCCGGCCGGCCCCGTCCACGGTCACCAGGTCGGTGAACGTGCCGCCGACGTCGACTCCCAGCCGCGTGTCAGCGGCGGCCCCGTCGACCACGCCCAGATCCCTCCGGCCGGTTCCGAAGACCGCGCGCCGGCGACGAGCCACCGCCGCCGCAGCGCGGGATACGTCCTGCCAGCGTATGGGGCCGCGGCCGGGCCTGGGCCGGCCTTGGGCAGCCTGGCCGCGGCCGCGGGGCGTGCCGGCGGTGGTCAGTGGGCCGGGGCGGCGCGTAGCCGCCAGCCGCGGGCGCGGGTGCGTTCGGCCCAGGTCCTGGCGTACTGACCGCCGGCCGCGAGCAGGTCGGCGTGCCGGCCGGACTCGACGATCCGGCCGCCGTCGAGGACCAGGATCTGGTCGGCGGCCACCGCCGTGGCCGGCCGGTGCGCGATCACCAGGACCGTGCGGTTGGCGGCCAGGGCGGCGACGGCGTCGCGCACGGCGACCTCGTTCTCCGGGTCGAGCGCCGCGGTGCCCCCCGCGCGCCCCCCCCCGCGGCGCCCCGGCCCCCCGGGGGGGCGCCCCGCCGGGGCCGGCCCGGGGCCCGGCTGATGGCGGCCGGCGCGGTGCCGTTCATCGAAGCCGCGCTGCGGGACCTGACCGACGCCGGCCTGTCGGGTGATGACGCGGCGCTGGCGTACTCCGCGCTGTGGACCCTGCTGGTCGGCGACCTGGTCAGCGTGCCGACCGGCCGGCTGGGTGGCGACGGCCCGGTGACGCAGCGGCACGCCGTCCTGACGAACCTGGACCCCGCCCAGGCGCCGACGCTGGTCGCGTTGCTGCCGGCGCTGCTCGGCCAGGACCCGGGCGCGCGGTTCCGCGAACTCGTCGACCGGGTGCTGACCGCGTTCGCCGGGCGGGCCGCGGCCGGCACCGGCGAGCCCGAGCGCGGCCCTGGTGCTGCCAGGCGTGGGCCGACGGCTTCGTGACGCCCCCGATTCGTGATGCCCGGATCAGTCTGGGCGAGGCACGGCCGCAAGCAGGAACGGCCGGCCCGGCCGGGCAGCCGGGGTGGGGTGCGATCGGCGTCCGCGTACGGCGCAGGAATTCGGCCAGGCCGGGCCGGGTGGTCGCGGGAAAGTCGTGTGGCGGTAGCTCGCGGCGCCTGTGCCGGCCGGTCGGCGAATTGCGGGGAGCGGGTCGCGGGGCGGCAGAATAGCGGACGAGGGCGGCTGCTGCCGGGCGTGTTAGCCGGATGTGGTAAGCCGGACACACGGTGGGCCGACCGGCGGGTAGCTGGCCTGTTCGTGCCCGCGGACACCTGCTGGTGTGCCTGGTGGGTGGGGTTGTTGTGGCACGACAGCGCTGATCCGGCGCGTCGGTGCGAATAAGGGGGGGCGCCCGGTGGGGCAATCGGCTCGCCGGCGGGCGCGGGCGCGTAGCCTATCGTGGGTGCGCGGGAAAGGTCGTTAATGCCGCGGCCGCGAGGCCGATTTTATCTCCGAAGGAGAAGAATTGTCAAGTGAGGAGATAGGGCGCGAGCAGGAATATCTCTCGATGCTCTACGGCCGCCTTGACGGATTTCGGCGGCAGACCGCGGAGCGGCTGGCGGCGGTGCTGCGGCAGACCGGGGAGACGCCGCAGGCGCTGACCGAGCGGGAGGCGTCGATGACGCACTACGCCGACCAGCTGGCCCGGCTCGCGGCCGCCGAGGAAGGGCTGTGCTTCGGCCGGCTCGACTTCTCCCACGGCGAGCGCCGCTACATCGGCCGACTCGGGATCTTCGACGAGAACGACGACTACGCGCCGCTGCTGGTCGACTGGCGGGCACCGGCGGCGCGCCCGTTCTACCTGGCGACGGCCGCCTCCCCGGACGGGGTGCGCCGCCGCCGGCACATCAGGACCAGGCGGCGCCAGGTGGTCGGCCTCGACGACGAGCTGCTCGACCTCGACGCCGCCCGCGACGGCGAGCTGGCCGAGCAGCACTCGCACGGCCGCGGCGGCGACGACCTCGTCACCGGTGAGGCGCGGCTGATGGCGGCGCTGACCGCCGGCCGGACCGGGCGGATGCGGGACATCGTCGAGACCATCCAGGCCGAGCAGGACCGGATCATCCGGTCCGAGCGGACCGGGGTGCTGGTGGTCCAGGGCGGCCCGGGTACCGGCAAGACCGCGGTCGCGCTGCACCGGGCGGCCTACCTGCTCTACACCTACCGCGACCAGCTGGCCAGGCGCGGTGTCCTGGTCATCGGGCCGAACACGGCGTTCCTGCGCTACATCTCGCACGTCCTGCCCGCGCTGGGCGAGACCAGCGTGGTCCTGTCGACCATCGCCGACCTGTTCCCCGGGGCCCGGGGCGACCGGCCGGAGCCGCGCGCCGTAGCCGAGATCAAGGGGCGGCTGGCCATGACCGAGCTGGTCGCCGCCGCGGTGGCCGTCCGGCAGCGGGTGCCGGACGGCCCGGTCGAGATCCCGTTCGAGGACGACGTCCTGCTGCTCGACCCGGCCACCGTCGCCGCCGCCCGGGAGCGGGCCAGGGCCTCGCGCCGGCCGCACAACCAGGCCCGGCCGCTGTTCATCCGGCTGGTCGCCGACGCGCTCGCCCAGCAGTACGCCGACCGGCTCGGCGAGGACCCCTACGCCGAGGACCCGCTCGGCGGGGACGACGCGCCCGGGCCGGGCAGCAACCTGCTCGACGCGGAGGCGGTCGACGACATCCGTCGCCAGCTTCGCCGCGACCCGGGCGTGCTGGCCGCGCTCGACGAGCTGTGGCCGGAACTCACCCCGCAGCGGCTGCTGGCCGACCTGTTCGCCGACCCGGACCTGCTCGCCTCCGCCGGCGCGGCGGCCGGGCTCACCGCGGCCGAGCGCCGGCTGCTGGCGCGGCCGCGGGCCGATGGCCAGGTTGGCGAGGATGACGAGCCGGCCGGCGGCTGGTCAGCCGCGGACGTGCCGTTGCTCGACGAGGCGGCCGAGCTGCTGGGGGAGGACGACACCGCGGCCCGGCAGGCCGAGGAGCGGCGACGGCGGGAGCGGATCGCGTACGCGCAGGGCGTCGTCGACATCCTCACCCGGGACATGGACGACGACCCGGAGATCCTCATGGTCTCCGACCTGCTGGACGCCGAGCGGCTGGCCGACCGGCACGAGGACATCGACGCCAGGACGACAGCGCAGCGCGCCGCCGACGACCGCACCTGGGCGTACGGGCACGTCATCGTCGACGAGGCGCAGGAGCTGTCGCCGATGGCCTGGCGGATGGTGCTGCGCCGCTGCCCGGGCCAGTCGATGACGCTCGTCGGCGACGTGGCCCAGACCAGCGACCTGGCCGGGGCGTCGTCCTGGCAGGAGGTGCTGGCCCCGGCGCTGGCCGACCGGTGGCGGCTGGCCCGGCTGACCGTCAACTACCGCACGCCGGCGGAGATCATGGAGGTCGCCAACGACGTGCTGGCCCAGATCGACCCGGCGGCCGAGCCGCCCCGCTCGGTCAGGCTGACCGGCACCACCCCGTGGCGCCGCGCCGTCGCCGAGCCGGCCGGGCTGGCCCGCGAGGTCGCCGCCGCCGTCGCCGACCAGCTCGCCGACCTCGGCGACGGCCGGCTCGCCGTGATCGCCCCGGCAGCCCTGACCGACGAGCTGACGGAGGCCATCGCCGAGGAGGTCCCGACCGCGGTGCTCCCGGTCGTCGCCACCGCCCCACCCGGGGCCACCGCGCTGGTCGGCCCGGTGTCGTCCGGCTCGGCCGGCGACGAGCCCGACCTCGAGGCGCCGGTCGCCGTGCTCACGGTCAGCCAGGCCAAGGGGCTGGAGTTCGACGTCGTCCTCGTCGTCGAGCCGGGCCGGATCGTGGCCGACTCGCCGCGCGGCCACAACGACCTGTACGTGGCGCTGACCCGGGCGACGAAGGCGCTCGGCGTCCTGCACACCGGGCCGGTCCCGGCCGCGCTCGCCCGGCTGCGGCCGCGCGCCGACGCGACCGTGCTCACCGGGACCTGACGGGCCCCGCCCACCGGCCGGTGCGGCCAGGTGGGCGGGG
>JADGHD010000789.1 GCA_019689615.1 Frankia sp.
GGGCTCGCCGGCGGCTCCGGCGCGGTGGCCGGCACGCGCTGGGCTGGTGGCCCGGCCGCGTCCGCGGTCACCGGCGCCGGCGCGCCCGGCTCGGCTTGGCGTGCCCGGCGGCCGCGGGCCGTCCCGACGATCCCGAAGGCGATGGCGGCGACGACGGCGGCGAGCGCGCCGGCCAGCAGCCAGTCGAGCAGCTCACCCCAGACGTTGATCAGGCCAAGCGTGCCGCCGACGGCGACGAAGGCGACCAGCGCCGGCAGCGGGTGGGCGCGCAGCCGCGCGTACAGCCCGTCCGGCGCGGCGGCCACCAGGACCGCCAGGATCGCGCCCATGATGATCGCGTTCCACTCCTCCAGGCCGTGCGAGGAGAGGCGGTCCTCCAGCGTCGCCACCAGCACGGCCCCGATCACCGGGCCGAGCCAGTGGCTCCGGCCGCCGAGCACGCTCATCACGATCACGAACAGCGGGATCGTGAGCGTGAAGATGCTCTCGACGGTGACGAAACCGATCTGCAGGGCGTAGACGCAGCCGGAGACGCCGCCGATCACCCCGGAGACCGCGATCGCGATCATCTTGTACCGGAACGTCGGCACGCCGATGACCTCGGCGACGTCCTCGGCGTCGTGGACGCCGGCCAACGCCCGCCCGGTCCTGGTGTGCTGGACGACGAACGCGGCGGCGACCGCCACCGCCGCGACCACGAGCGCCAGCAGGTACTGGAACTGCTGGAAGGTGCCGAACGCGTCCGGGTAGCCGGATGCCGGCAACGTCGTGCCCAGCCCGCCGTCGATGGACCGGTTGATCCGGGCGAACGCGGCCAGGATGAACGGCACCGCCAGCGTCAGCAGCGCGAAGATCTCGCCGCGCAGCGAGGAGAGCCGGAACGCCACCACCCCGATGCCCAGCGCCAGCAGGGCGGACAACGCGGCGGCGACCGGCAGGGTGAGGAAGAAGTTCACGTTGTGCCGGCCGGTCAGCACCGCCGTCGAGTAGGCGCCGACCCCGACGAAGGCGGCCTGGCCGAAGCTGAAGTACCCGGCGTACCCGGACAGCAGGTTCCAGCTCGTCGCCTGGGAGACCCAGAAGAACATCGAGCCGAGCAGGACCAGGTAGAACGACGGCACGTCGAGGTCGGGGGCGAGGTAGCCGAACGCGGCGAGCGCGGCGACGGCCGCGGCGAGCCCCGCGCCGGCCCGGCTCACCTGGCCGCTCCGGCGGCGACGAGCCCGCGCGGCCGCAGCAGCAGCGCCAGGATGATCGCGGCGAACACGACGAACGGCGAGGTGGTCGGGGACCACACCACCGACACCACGCCGGACAGCACGCCGACCCCGATGCCGGCGACGAGTGTGCCGACCACCTGGCCGATCCCGCCGAGGATCACCACGGCGAACACGACGCCGAACCACTCGAACGCCGTCTCCGGGGTGAGCGCGTTGCCCAGCGCGAACGCCGTGCCCGCCAGGGCAGCCGTCGCCCCGACGATGCCGCCGAGCACCAGGCCCAGCCGGCGGTGGTCGACCCCGAACGCGCCGGCGACCGGCCGGTCCTCGGCGATCGCCCGCACCGCCCGGCCGGGGAACGTCCGGCGCAGCGCCACGTGCGCGGCGGCCACCACGACCACCGCGAGCCCGAACGCGATCAGCGTGGTCACCGGGAACACCAGCCGGCCGACCGAGAACGAGCTGGTGGCGTACGGGTTGAGGTCGGCGGCCAGCCGCCGGTAGTCGGCCGTCCAGATGTTGCTGGTGACCTGGATCGCGATGGTCAGCAGGCCGAAGCTGACCAGCAGCGACCGGAACTCGCCCAGGTCGAGCCGGTCGTAGAGCCACTGCAGGCAGGCACCGGCGACGAACAGGCCAGGGACGGTGACCACCAGCGTGAGCAGCGGGTCGATCCCCCACGAGGTGGCGAGCTGGAAGGTGAGGTAGGCCCCGATGAGGATCATCCCGAAGTGGGCCAGGTTGATCACGCGCAGGACGCCCCACGTCACCGACAGCCCGACGGCCATCAGCGCGTAGAGGCCCCCGTTGAGCGCGCCGCTGAGCGCGGCCTGGACAACGTCCACTATCTGCCTCGCATCTGTGACTGCCTCGCGGGTGTGGGAGGGCGGTCGCCCGACCAGCCGGGGGTGCGCCGACGGCTGGGCCGGCACCGGTGGTGCGGGTGGTCGGCGGGGTGGCGCCGGCAGCCGGCGGGGGGGGGGGGGGGGG
>JADGHD010000790.1 GCA_019689615.1 Frankia sp.
GGCTGACGCCGCCCCCGCCGACCCCCGGACCGGTCGGGCCGCCGGCGACGAGCTGGCCGGCGCCCCGGGCGGGCCGGCGGAGTCCGGCGGCGCGGCCGAGGGGGCGCCGGGTGCCGCCAGCAGCGGCGTCGGCGTGCTGGACAAGGCGGCGCTGGTGCTGGCGGCCGTCGAGGCGGGCCCGGCGACCCTGGCCGAGCTCGTCGCCCGCACCGGGCTGTCCCGGGCGACCGCCCACCGGCTGGCGGTCGCGCTGCAGGTGCACCGGCTGGTGGACCGGGACGGCGCCGGGCGGTTCATCGCCGGCCCGCGGCTGGCCGCTGGGTCACCGGCGGCGGCGCTGTGGCCGCTGCCCTGGCGGCTGCTGCAGGCCGCGCCCGCCGTGCTCGCGGAGCTACGCGACGCCACCGGAGAGAGCACCCAGCTCTACGTCCGGCGCGGCGACGAGCGGGTCTGCGTGGCCGCGGCCGAGCGCGACAGTGGCCTGCGCGACACGGTACCGGTCGGCGCGGCCCTGCCGATGACCGCCGGATCCGGCGCCCAGGTGCTGCTCGCGTTCGCCGCCGACGGCGGTGGCGAGGGGGGCGCGACGCTGCCGGCGGGGGCCGTGTTCGACGAGGCGGCCCTCGCGGCGGTGCGGGCCAGGGGCTGGGCGCAGAGCGCCGGCGAGCGCGAGGCGGGGCTCGCCTCGGTGTCGGCTCCGGTGCGCGACGCCACCGGCGCTGTGATCGCCGCGTTGTCCCTTTCCGGCCCGGACGGGCGGCTCACCCGCTCCCCCGGCGAGCGGTACGGGCCGATCGTCGCCGCGGCGGCCGAGCGGTTGTCACAGATCGCCTGCGGCACACCGGGTTCACACCCGGCTACCCCCACCGCCGCCCTGGCGAGCACAGGCGCGTAGCCTTTTGGGTCGTTCCGGGCGATTGCCGGCGACTCGACGCCGGCCGCCAGGTTGCCGGGGGCGCGGCCACGCTACCCGCGCCTCGGGCGGCCCCGGCCGGTGCCGTTCCCGACACGGCCACGTCACCCGGGACACGCGGACCGCCGATGCCGGGGGGTTGGCACCCGGCGGCCCATGATCAGCCAGGTAGCCGCGGAACCCCGTCGCGGCGGACAAGCCCTGAAGGCCAGGACCCGCCTCCTCCCGGGTGGCGTGGATTGAGGGGGATCGGCAGTGCGCACACTGGGCGGGCGGTATGTCCTGCACGAGGTGCTCGGGCAAGGTACAACCGGCGAGGTCTGGCGGGCCAGCCGGCGCGACGACGGTGCCGCCGTCGCCGTCAAGACGCTGCGCCCCGAGTTCACCAACGACCCGGTTGTCGTCGACCGGTTCCTGCGGGAATGGCGCATCCTCTACGACCTCGACAGCCCGGGCCTCGTCCGGGTGCTCGACCTGGTCAACGAGCCGGACGCGCTCGCCATCGTGATGGAGCTGGTCGATGGCCCCGACCTGCGGGAGTACCTGCGCCGCGCCGGGCCGCTGAGCACCGACGAGGCCGTGCGGATCGTCGCCGACATGCTCTTCGCGCTGGACACCGTGCACGCGGCCGGCGTGGTGCACCGCGACGTCAAGCCGGAGAACGTCCTGCTCGACGGCATCGGCGGCCCGAACCCGATGGTGCGGCTGACCGACTTCGGCATCGCCAGGATGGTCGACAACCCCAGCCGGGCGCCGGCCACCGGGCCGATCGGCACCCCGCTGTACATGGCCCCGGAGCTGGGCCTCGGCGAGGCGCCCACCCCGGCGACCGACATCTACTCGGCTGGCGTCGTCCTCTACGAGCTGCTCGCCGGCAACCCGCCGTTCGACGAGGCCAACCCGGCGGACATGCTGCGCGCCCACCGCGAGGAGCGCCCGCTGCCGATCCGCGGCGTGCCCGAGCCGGTCTGGGACGTGCTCGCGGCGATGCTCGCCAAGCAGCCGAAGCACCGTCCGCGGTCGGCGGCCGAGACCGCCCACGCCCTGCTCGACGCGCTCGACCGCCGCCGCGACCGGGACCGTGACTGGGAGCCGGATCGCGACCGCCACTGGGACGACGCCGCCACCCAGCTCGGCCCGCGGGTCGACGCGCGCCAGCTCGCCGCGGTCGGCGCGGGCGCCGGAGCCGCGGTGGCCGCCGGTGCCGGCATGGCCAGGGCGTCCCACCACGACCCCTACTACGACGGGCGCGGCGACCAGTACGGCAACTACGGGGGCCACAGCGGACCGCCCCAC
>JADGHD010000052.1 GCA_019689615.1 Frankia sp.
GGGGGGGCGGCCCGGGGGGGGCCCGCCCTCCGGGGCCGGGCCGGCGCCGGGGGGGGGCGGGCGCCCGGGGGCCCGCCCACGCCCGGGGTGCCGGCGCCCGCCGGGGTGCCGGCCGGGTCTGCGGTGCCGGCCGGGGCGGCGGTGCTGACCAGGGCGGGGGCCCCGGCGCGGGCCGCCCGGCCGGACGACGGGATCGGCCCGGTCAGCCGGTGGGTGCGCCGCCTGGTCACGTTCCACCTGGTCTGCGCCGCCTGGGTGCTCTTCCGCGCCCCGGACCTGGCGACGGCCGGCACGATCTTCCACCGGCTGTTCACCGGGGGCCTGGAGACCGGCCTGGTCACCCCGGCCGTGCTCGCCGCGATCGTGGTCGGCCTCGGTACCGCCGCCGTCCCGGCCCGCTGGTGGGCGGCCGCCCAGGCCCGCTACGCCGGGCTGTCCCTGCCGGCCCAGACCGCGACCGCCTCCGCCTTCCTGCTCGTCATGTACTCGCTGGTCGGCCAGCAGGACGTGGCGCCGTTCATCTACTTCCGGTTCTAGTACGTACCTCCGGTTCCGGCACGGCCGTCGTGAGCGGCCGGCGAGGCCGGGCGTTGCGTGGCGTAGGGTCGAAGAGTGAACGATGTGCTTGCTGGTCAGGTGCTCGCCGCGGAGGTCAGCGCCGGCGTCAGCGGGCTGGTCGCGTTCCTGCTGCTCGCGCTGGCCTCGGCCGCCGTCTTCTACTTTCTGGCCGGCAGCCTGCGCCGGCTGCGTGGGAACGTCGCCCGCGGCGAGTTCGCCGCCAACGCCAGCCGCCCGCGGACCCGCCGAGATGGCCACGCGCCAGATGCGGCCGGCGAGCCGGGCGGCCAGGTGCCGGCGATCCCGCGCCAGCCGACCGACACCACCGCGGACCCCGACCCGAACGCCTGAGCCGGCCCGGCCTGCCCGCGGCCCAGGGGGCGGTGGTGGCGTCGTGCCGGCACCCGCAGTCGCACCGGTACCCTCGGACAAGACGATCGACACTGGCCGGCTGGGCCGGACCAGCCCCGAGTGGATGCGACGAGGATGACCGACAAGGCCGAGGCCACGACGAACCCGACCGCGCCAGCGCCAGCCACGGCCGCTGAGCCCGAGCTGCCGTTCCGCTACAACGCGCGGCTCGCGGGGGAGATCGAGCGCCGCTGGCAGGGCTACTGGCGGGAGCACGGGACGTTCAACTCCCCGAACCCGGTCGGGCCGCTGTCCGACGGGTTCGACGAGGTCAAGGGCAAGACACCGTTCTTCGTCCTGGACATGTTCCCGTACCCGAGCGGCGCCGGGCTGCACGTCGGCCATCCGCTGGGCTACATCGGCACCGACGTCTACGCCCGCTACCTGCGGATGACCGGCCGGCACGTGCTGCACAGCTTCGGCTACGACGCCTTCGGCCTGCCCGCCGAGCAGTACGCGATCAACACGGGCCAGCACCCGCGGGTGACCACCGAGGCGAACATCGAGAACATGCGGCGCCAGCTGAGCCGGCTGGGCCTGGGCCACGACACCCGCCGCGAGATCGCCACCACCGACGTCTCGTACTACCGCTGGACCCAGTGGATCTTCAAAAGGATCTTCGAAAGCTGGTACGACGAGGACGCCGACCGCGCCCGGCCGATCTCCGAGCTGATCGCCGAGTTCGATGCCGGCACCCGCACGCCGTCCGCCGCCGCCAACCCGAGCGGCCGGCCGTGGGCCGAGCTGGACGCCACCGAGCGCCGCCGGGTCGTCGACAACTACCGGCTGGCCTACCTGGCCGAGGGGATGGTCAACTGGTGCCCCGGCCTGGGCACCGTGCTGGCCAACGAGGAGGTCACTCCCGAGGGCCGCAGCGACATCGGCAACTTCCCGGTGTTCCGCCGCCCGCTGCGGCAGTGGATGATGCGGATCACCGCCTACGCCGAGCGGCTGATGTCCGACCTGGACCTGGTCGACTGGTCAGACTCGATCAAGCAGATGCAGCGCAACTGGATCGGCCCGTCCGACGGCGCGCAGATCACGTTCTCCTCCGTGGTCGGCGCCCCGCGCCTGGACGACCAGGGCGCCACCGCCGGCCCGGCGGTCGAGGTCTACACCACCCGCCCGGACACCCTGGCCGGCGCGACGTTCATGGTGGTGGCGCCGGAGCACCCGCTGGTCGACCAGCTGACGGCCGCCGCCTGGCCCGCGGGCACCCCGGCCGGGTGGCGGTTCGAGCAGGGCCGCGAGGACGGCGCCCAGGGCGAGTGGGCCCCGGCCGCCGCCGTCGCCGCCTACCGCGAGTACACGGCGTCGCGCAGCGAGCGCCAGCGCGGTGAGGAGTTCGACCGCACGGGCGTGTTCACCGGCTCCTACGCCCGCAACCCGATCACCGGCGAGCCGATGCCGATCTTCCTGGCCGACTACGTGCTCCTGGGCTACGGCACCGGAGCGGTCATGGCGGTGCCCGCGCACGACCAGCGCGACTTCGAGTTCGCCAGGACGTTCGGCCTGCCCACCCCGCCGGTGCTGGCGCCGGACAGCGCCTGGCTCCTGGAGCACGGGCTGGCGCCGGGCGCCCCGGTCGAGCAGTGGCCGGAGGCGTTCGCCGGCGAGGGCGAGTACCTGCCGCCGCCGCCCGGTGGCCCGACCCTGACCGGCCTGTCCAAGGCCGACGCGGTGAAAGCCACGATCAGCTGGCTGGAGTCCGTCGGCGCCGGCCGTCCGGCCCGGTCCTACCGGCTGCGGGACTGGCTGTTCTCCCGCCAGCGCTACTGGGGCGAGCCGTTCCCGATCGTCTACGACGAGACCGGCCTGCCGATCGCGCTGCCCGACGAGCTGCTGCCGGTCGAGCTGCCGGAGATGACCGACTTCCGGCCGACCCCGATGGCCGAGGACGACATCAGCGAGCCCGTGCCCCCGCTGGCCCGGGCGACCGACTGGACGACGGTCACGCTGGACCTGGGCGACGGGCCCAGGCAGTACCGGCGCGAGACCAACACGATGCCGCAGTGGGCCGGTTCCTGCTGGTACTACCTGCGCTACCTGGACCCGACCAACGACGAGTGCTTCGTCGACCCGCGGATCGAGCGGTACTGGATGGCCTCGCCGGACGGCCCGGCCGGGGACGGCGGCGTCGACCTGTACGTCGGCGGCGTCGAGCACGCCGTGCTGCACCTGCTGTACGCCCGGTTCTGGCACAAGGTGCTGTACGACCTGGGCCTGGTCTCCACGAAGGAGCCGTTCAAGCGGCTGTTCAACCAGGGCTACATCCAGGCGGACGCGTTCACCGACGCCCGCGGCATGTACGTGCCCGCGGCCGAGGTCGTCACCGGCCCGGACGGCGTGCCCCGCTACCAGGGCGAGCCCGTCACCCGGCGCTCCGGGAAGATGGGCAAGAGCCTGAAGAACAGCGTCACGCCGGACGAGATGTACGAGAGCTACGGCGCTGACACCCTGCGGGTCTACGAGATGGCGATGGGCCCGCTGGACGCCGACCGGCCCTGGCGCACCGACGACATCGTCGGCTCGCACCGGTTCCTGCAGCGGCTGTGGCGCAACCTGATCGACGAGGCCACCGGCACGCCGCGGGTGAGCGAGGACGCGCTTGACGACGAGGCGAACCGGGTGCTGCACCGCACGATCCTGGCGGTCCGCGCGGACTACGCCAACCTGCGGTTCAACACCGCCGTGGCCCGGCTGATCGAGCTGACCAACTTCGTCAGCAAGCACTACACCGGCTCGGCCCGCCCGCCGCGGGCGCTGGCCGAGGCGATGGTGCTGATGGTCGCGCCGCTGGCGCCGCACATCGCCGAGGAGCTGTGGTCGCGGCTGGGCCGCGAGGGCTCGCTGGTCCGCGAGCCGTTCCCGGTTGGCGACGAGGCGCTGGCCGCCGACCAGACGGTGACACTGCCGGTCCAGGTCAACGGCAAGGTCCGGTTCACGCTGACGGTGGCGGCCGGCGCCGGCGAGGACGACATCCGCGGCGCGCTGACCGCCCACCCGGACTACGCCCGCTACACCGACGGCAGGACCGTCAAGCGGCTGATCATCGTCCCGGGCCGGATCGTCAACATCGCGCTCGGCTGACCTCCCGCGGCGGCCCCCCGCCCGCGGGGGCGGCGGGGCCCCCCCCCCCCGCCCCCCCGGGGGGGGCCCGGCGGGGCGCCCCCGCCGCGACCGACTCCTCCGGGAGCCGGACCCCAAGCTGGGCGCGGACCTCGGCCGGCGTGTGCGCCGGGCGCTCGCAGACGAAGTGCCGGCAGACGTAGACGCCGGGCTCGGGGCGCTCGGCGGTGAGCGGGCCGGCGGTGACGACGACGGCGCCGGGAGCGGTGCCCAGGCGGGCCAGGCGTTCCAGGTCGGGGCGCCCGACGACGGCGACCTCGGCCGGCCCGGCCAGCAGCGCCTCGCCGACGGCGCCAGCCCAGCCGGCGAACCGGGCGTCCCTGGCCAGCAGCGGGGCCAGCAGGTTGACGATCGTCTCGGCGTCGGCGCGGTGCTCGGCCGAGCCGGTCAGCGCGGCGTACGACAGCAGCGCGCCGGCGAGCAGGGCCTGGCCGGACGGCGTCGCCGAGTCGGCTGGCTCCCGCGGCCGGCGCAGCAGCGCGGGGGCGTCGTCCGCGGTGTCGTAGCAGCCGCCGTCCGGGGCGCGGAAGCGCGTCCTGGCCACGTCGAGCAGCTCCCCGGCCAGGGTCAGCCAGGCCAGGTCGCCGGTGACCTGGTGCAGGGCCAGCAGGCCCTCGGCGAGGCCGGCGTAGTCCTCCAGCACCCCGACGTTCGACCCGGCCCGCCCGGTGCGGCTGGTGCGCCGCAGCCGCCCGTCGACCAGGTGGACGTCGCGCAGCAGGACGGCCGCATCCCGGGCCGCGTCGACCCAGGCCGGCTCGGCGAACAGCGCCCCGGCCTCAGCGAGCGCGGCGATGGCCAGCCCGTTCCAGGCGGCCACCACCTTGTCGTCGCGGGCCGGCTGCGGGCGGATGGCCCGGGCAGCGGCGAGCGCGGACCGCACCCGGGCGAACCGGCGCGGGTCGTCCGGGTACGCCGGCAGCTGCAGCACCGAGCTGCCGTGCTCGAACGTCCCGGTCGGGGTCACCTCGAACACCCGGGCGGCCCAGGCGCCGTCCTCTGGCCCGAGCGCCGCCGCGAGCTGGGCCGGGGTCCACACGTAGCTCGCCCCCTCCACCGGCTGGGGCGGGTGCCCGTCGGCGGTCGGGGCGGCGCCGTCGGGCACGGCGTCGGCGTCGAGCGCGGAGGCGAACCCGCCCTCGGCTGTGCGTAGGTCGGTGAGCAGGAAGTTCGCCGTCTCCCGGATCACCCTGGCGGCCAGCGTCGAGCCGGTCGCCCGCCACAGGTGCAGGTAGACCCGCAGCAGCTGGGCGTTGTCGTAGAGCATCTTCTCGAAGTGCGGCACGACCCAGCGCGAGTCGACGCTGTAGCGGGCGAAGCCGCCGGCCAACTGGTCGTAGATCCCGCCGCGGGCCATCCGCTCGCAGGTCAGCGCGACCATGTCGAGCGCCTGGGCGTCGCCGGTCCTGGCGTGGTGGCGCAGCAGGAACTCGGCGACCATCGACGGCGGGAACTTGGGCGCCTGGCCGAAGCCGCCGTAGCGGGGGTCGAACCGCTCGGTGAGCTGCCCGACGGCGCGCGCGAGCAGGTCGGCGGTCAGGGCCGGGGCGCCGCCGCGCTGCCCGTCGCCGGCCGCCGAGGCCCCGGCCACCTGCGCGAGCCTGCGGGCGATCTCGGCGCCGGCGGTCTCGATCTCGGTGCGCCTGGTCCGCCAGGCGTTCGAGACCGCGGTGAGGACCTGCTGGAACGATCCCATGCCCGGCCGGGGCGTCTTCGGGAAGTAGGTCCCGGCGAAGAAGGGCTCTCCGGCCGGGGTGAGGAACACGGTCATCGGCCAGCCGCCGTGGCCGGTGAGCGCGATTGTGACGTCCATGTAGACGGCGTCGACGTCCGGCCGCTCCTCCCGGTCCACCTTGATGTTGACGAAGTGCTCGTTCATGACGGCTGCGGTGGCCTCGTCCTCGAAGGACTCGTGCGCCATCACGTGGCACCAGTGGCAGGAGGCGTAGCCGACCGAGAGCAGGATCGGCACCTCGCGGCGGGCGGCCTCGGCGAAGGCGGCCGGCTCCCACGGCCACCAGTCGACCGGGTTTTCCGCGTGCTGCAGGAGGTACGGCGAGGTCTGGTCGGCGAGCCTGTTGGGCACGAGGACTCCTTCGGGCTGTGGCCACCGGCGGGCCGGTGTTCTCCGAGACGCTAACGCCCTGCCGGTCAGCGTCCTGCCCGCCGGTGCCATACCCGTTTGCCCCCGGCCGGACTCGTCCGGCGCGGCGGGGGAACGGGCCAGCCGGCTACCGGTAGATGGCCAGCATCAGGGCCACGTAGTGGCAGCAGGCCGCCACCAGCGTGAACGCGTGGAAGACCTCGTGGTAGCCGAACGTCGACGGGGCCGGGTTGGGACGGCGGGAGGCGTAGATGATCGCGCCGATGCTGTAGCAGGCGCCGCCGACGAGGAGGAGGGTGAGCGTCGCCGCACCGGCGGTGTGCAGGACCTCCGGCAGGACGAAGACAGCCACCCAGCCGAGCGCGATGTAGAGCGGGACGATCAGGTAGCGGGGTGAGTGCAGCCAGAGCATCCGCAGGATGATGCCGAGGGCAGCTCCGCCCCAGACGATCCCGAGGATCACGCGTGCGGACCGTTCGGGCATTGTGAGCAGCGCGAACGGCGTGTAGGTGCCCGCGATGAAGACGAAGATCATGGAATGGTCGAGACGCTTCATCACGGAACGTGCCCGCGCCGTCGGCCACGTGGTGCGGTGGTAGAGGGCGCTCGTCCCGAAGAGCGCGGTAATACTGATCGCGTAAACGCCGACCGCCAGCCTGGCCCCAAGGGTCTGTGGGAGCGCGACGGCTATGACGCCCATCGCGAGGCTTACCGGAAATGCCCCGGCGTGCAGCCAGCCCCGCATCCGCGGGCGGGCGGCGTCACGTGGGTGGCGGCGGATCTCGGCCGGGACCATCTCCGCTGAGCGGTCGGCCTGCTGCTGTGCTGCGTGTGTGACCACTCCAGAACGATAACCGTACTGCTTCCGTCACGCGGCAGGACGGGCCGAGCGGCGACGGTGCACTCGGTCCCGGTGAGTGACGGAACCTACGTTTCTGCCCGGTCGTACGGCGCGACTGTGCGCGGAAAGCGCGGTACAGTCTAATGATCCTGAACGCGGCCTCGAACAGCCCCTGTGCCACTGGTTTCGGGCTTGTCACCGGTGGTACACGAGGTCGTTCGGGTGCGGTGGCTGCACCTGTAAACCGAGGCGAGAACGCGGCAGGTTCGACGCGACCGGAGGTGTGAGCTGTGACGACCGCGGCACAGATTCCCGGGCTGGATGCCGCCCCGACCAAGCATGCCAAGCTGATCGCTTGGGTGCGCGAGATCGCTGAACTCACCCAGCCGGACCGGGTGGAGTGGTGTGACGGCTCCGCCGAGGAATTCGACCGCCTCACCGCGCTCCTGGTCGAGCGCGGCACGCTGGTCCGACTCAACGAGGAGAAACGACCCAACAGCTTCTACGCCGCCTCCGACCCAAGTGATGTCGCCCGCGTCGAGGACCGGACGTTCATCTGCTCGGAGAAGAAGGAGGACGCCGGGCCGACGAACAACTGGGTCGACCCGGACGAGATGCGGGCGACCCTTCGCGGCCTTTTCGCCGGCTGTATGCGCGGCCGCACGATGTATGTCGTCCCGTTCTGCATGGGCCCGCTCGGGTCGCACATCTCCGCCCTCGGCGTCGAAATCACCGACTCGGCGTACGTCGCCATTTCCATGCGGACGATGACCCGTATGGGCAGGCCCGCCCTCGAGCAGCTGGGCGAGGACGGCTTCTTTGTCCCGGCGGTGCATTCCGTGGGCGCGCCGCTCGCGCCCGGCCAGGCCGACGTGCCGTGGCCGTGCAACCAGACGAAGTACATCTGCCACTTCCCGGAGACCCGCGAGATCTGGTCCTACGGCTCGGGTTACGGCGGCAACGCCCTGCTCGGGAAGAAGTGCTACGCGCTGCGGATCGCCTCGGTGATGGCCCGCGACGAGGGCTGGCTCGCCGAGCACATGCTGATCCTCAAGCTGACCTCGCCGGAGGGCAAGGTCCACTACATCGCCGCCGCGTTCCCGTCGGCCTGCGGCAAGACCAACCTGGCGATGATCATCCCGACCCTGCCCGGTTGGAAGGCCGAGACGGTCGGGGACGACATCGCCTGGATGCGGTTCGGCGAGGACGGCCGGCTCTACGCCGTCAACCCGGAGGCCGGCTTCTTCGGCGTCGCTCCCGGCACCGGCGTCGACACCAACCCGAACGCCATCCGCACGCTGTACGCGAACACGATCTTCACGAACGTGGCTCGCACCGACGACGGCGACGTGTGGTGGGAGGGCCTGACCAAGGACAAGCCGGCCCACCTGATCGACTGGCGGGGCCGGGACTGGACCCCCGACTCCCCGGAGCCGGCGGCCCACCCGAACGCCCGCTTCACGGTCCCGGCCGGCCAGTGCCCGACGATCGCGCCCGAGTGGGAGGACCCGCGCGGTGTGCCGATCTCGGCGATCCTGTTCGGCGGCCGCCGGGCGACCGCGGTGCCGCTGGTCACCGAGGCCCCCGACTGGCAGCGCGGCGTCTTCTTCGGCTCGGTCGTCTCCTCGGAGACGACCGCGGCCCAGGCGGGCGCGATCGGCCAGCTGCGTCGCGACCCGTTCGCGATGCTGCCGTTCTGCGGCTACAACATGGCCGACTACATGGGCCACTGGCTGTCGATCGGCAAGAAGGCCGACCCGGCGAAGCTCCCGCGGATCTACTACGTCAACTGGTTCCGCAAGAGCCCAGACGGCCGGTTCCTGTGGCCCGGCTACGGCGAGAACAGCCGGGTGCTGGCCTGGATCGTCGGCCGGCTGGAGGGCACGGCGGACGGCGTCGAGTCGGCGCTGGGCGTCCACCCGACCCGGGAGTCGTTCGACACCGCGGGCCTCGACATTCCCGAGACCGACCTCAACGAGCTGCTCACGCCGGACGTCGAGGTCTGGAAGCAGGAGGCGGCGCTGATCCCCGAGCACTTCCAGACGTTCGGTGACCGGCTGCCCGCCGAGCTGTGGGCCGAGCACGAGGCCCTGGTGCAGCGCCTCAACAGCTGACCAGGCGCACCGCGGCGACGCGGGGGACGCCGGTTCCGCTGACGGCGTCCCGATGTCGGAGCCCGCGGGCATTTTCGTGGTGACTGTCGGGTAGCGGACCGAAAGGGCGAGCCGGGCGGAGGTGCGAGCGGACGATTGTGCGCATCGCGAACGCCCAGCTGCCCGCTGTCCCTGATTCCGGGCGGCGGATTCCGGCCAGGCGCCCGATTGCCCGCCCCGCCGCGCGCCGGCCGAACGGCCGTTGCCAACCACCGCGATTCGATGAACGGCGCGCGTCTTCGCGCGAGCTTTCGCGAAGTTCCTTTGCTCGTCGACCGGGACCGCCGGAAGGTCTGTCGTCGAAATCGTCGAAAAGAGCCGGCGAACTGCCCGACAGGGCTATCCAGGCCGACCCTCCGTGTCCGCCGGAGCGCGCTGTGGTAGCCGGTGGCCGCAGATAACAGCCGTTGGCTACGCCAGCCGCGATCGCGCGGCGGCCATCTCGCTGACGGGCCGACCCGCCGCCCCCGACCAGCCGGCCCGGCCGGGGTGCCGCCGGGCGCGGCCTTGGGCGCCCGCTCCCCGTTGGTGGGGGATTGCGCCTCTGGTGGCGATTCTTGGTGCGGATGGTGACACATATCACGGCTACGCAGCGTTCATGCACTTGCGGTGACTGACGCGACCACCGCGCTGCCGGGTGCTGGTCTGGCTGCTCATTGTGACGATCTGCGTCGTGCTCGGGCTGTCGGTGACCTTCTCCGGCTTCCGGGTGACTGATCGCGTTCAGCAGAGTTCGGCACGTGTTCGGCGAAGTTGGTCGCCAACGCACCTACCCGCCGCTACCGTGATGCCCGGACGTCCTACGACGTCACAGGTCGTGGTCCGACAGCGGGTCGGACCGCTCGGGAGGCCCCTCGGTGCCGCTGTCGCGACAACGCCAAGAGGCCGGTGCCCGGCCCCTGTGGGGCCCGGTCCCGGACAACTCCGAGTAAGCGGGTGGGCGTGTGCCACGAACGCATGTCGTAGACACAAGCGTGCTGTTGTCTGACCCTCGCGCGCTGTTGCGATTCGCGGAGCACAACGTCGTGCTCCCCCTCGTTGTGATCGGGGAGCTGGAGGCCAAGCGGAACCACCCAGAGCTTGGCTGGTTCGCCCGGGAGGCGCTGCGCATCCTGGACGACCTACGGATCCGGCATGGCCGGCTGGACCGGCCGGTACCCCTCGAGTCGGGCGGAACGCTGCGGGTAGAACTCAACCACACCGACCCGGACGTACTGCCGCCGGGCTTCCGAGTAGGGGACAACGACTCCCGGATCCTCGCCGTAGCCCTCAACCTTGCCGCTGAGGGTGATGACGTCGTCCTGGTCACCAAGGACATGCCACTGCGGGTCAAGGCGTCCGTCGTCGGCCTGGATGCCGAGGAGTACCGCGCGCTGGCGCCGGTGGCGAGCGGCTGGACCGGCATGGCCGAGCTCAGCGTCGTCCAGGAGGACCTGGACCGGCTGTACGCGGGCGAGCACATCCACCTCCCCGAGGCCGCCGAGCTGCCCTGCCACACCGGGCTCGTGCTGACCGCCGCCGGCGGCAGCGCCTCGGCCCTGGGCCGGGTACTGCCGGACAAGTCGGTCCGCCTCGTCCGGGGCGACCGGGAGGCGTTCGGCCTGCACGGCCGGTCCGCGGAGCAGCGGATCGCCCTCGACCTGCTGCTCGACCCCGAGGTGGGCATCGTCTCGCTCGGCGGCCGCGCCGGCACCGGCAAGTCGGCCCTCGCGCTGTGCGCGGGCCTCGAGGCGGTGATGGAGCGCCGCCTGCACCGCAAGGTGGTCGTCTTCCGCCCGCTGTACGCCGTCGGCGGCCAGGACCTCGGCTACCTGCCGGGCAGCGAGAACGAGAAGATGGCGCCGTGGGCGCAGGCCGTCTACGACACCCTGGGCGCCCTGGTCTCCGAGGACGTGATCGACGAGGTCGTCGACCGCGGCATGCTGGAGGTCCTGCCGCTGACCCACATCCGCGGCCGGTCGCTGCACGACTCGTTCGTGATCGTCGACGAGGCGCAGTCGCTGGAGCGCGGCGTGCTGCTCACCGTGCTGTCCCGGCTCGGCACCAACTCGCGGGTGGTACTCACCCACGACGTCGCCCAGCGGGACAACCTGCGGGTCGGCCGGCACGACGGCGTCGCCTCGGTGATCGAGACCCTCAAGGGCCACCCGCTGTTCGCGCACGTCACGCTGACCCGCTCGGAGCGGTCGCCGATCGCCGCGCTGGTCACCTCGATGCTGGAGGATCTCGTCCTCTAGCCGGTACCACCTTCCCAGCCCTCCGGCCGGGCGGTGGCGCCGGGAACGCCCCGCCCGGTCGGGATGTTGGTATGGACGGAACAACCGTGCCCAGCGGAGGTGGTGCGACATGTGGTTCGGACGGCGCGCGGCGACGATGGTCTCGCCCGAGCAGGCGCTGCCCGGGCACGACCGGCGCCTGTTCGACGTGCCGGCGCGGCACGAGGTGCTGGGCACCCCGCTGGAGGGCCCGTTCCCGGCGGGCCTGGAAATCGCGGTCTTCGGCCTCGGCTGCTTCTGGGGCGCCGAGCGCCGGTTCTGGCAGGTTCGCGGCGTGTACTCGACCGCGGTCGGCTACGCCGGCGGCTATTCGCCGAACCCGACCTACGAGGAGGTCTGCACCGGCCTGACCGGTCACGCCGAGGTCGTCCAGGTCGTGTTCGACCCGGCCAAGGTGAGCTACGAGCACCTGCTGACCGTCTTCTGGGAGGCCCACGACCCGACCCAGGGCCTGCGCCAGGGCAACGACGTCGGCAGCCAGTACCGCTCGGCCATCTACACCTTCTCCGATGAGCAGGCCGCGACCGCCGTCCGCACCCGCGACGCCTACCAGCGGCAGCTGACCGCCGCCGGCTACGGCCCGATCACCACCGAGATCGCCCCCGCCGGCCCCTTCTACTACGCCGAGGACTACCACCAGCAGTACCTGCACAAGGTCCCCAACGGCTACTGCGGCCTCGGCGGCACCGGCGTCTGCCTGGCTTCCCCGGCCGCGCAGGCCGACTGACATCAGCCACGGACGCTCACCACGCCGCGTCCCGCGCGCGAGAAGGCGGCAACCAGCTCCGCAGATGCCGCAAAGTCCGCAACCCGCTGACCTTGGTGCCACGAATCGGCTGGCCCGGCACGGCATCCCGCGGACCCACCCGCTCCTGCCCGGCAAACTTGTCCAGGCGTGGGAAGCCCGAGCCTGCGCGCTGACCGCCGACCGCGCGGCGCTGCCCGCCGAGATGGACGCCGCCACGGTTCTGGCCTCCCTGCTGCATCTTTCCTTCAACCGGCACCGCGGCATCGACCGTCGGCACGAAGCCGCCTGCCTGCGGCTGACCCGCAGCGCCGCGCTCGCCTGGCGCGCCGCCCAACCACCACGCGGCAACGCCGCGCATCGACGATCCACCAGCCCGGCCGTGGCCACGCCACCCGCCCTGCTCTCACCGTGACAAGGACCTGCGCATGAGCACCGCGACACCCCGCACCGCCGCCGAGCTCCACGACGCCATGGTCGAAAGGATCGTCACCCGCCAGCCCGCCCTCGACGAACGGGTCGTTGAGGCGCTGCGCGCGGTGCCCCGGCACCTGTTCCTTCCTCACGCGCCGCTGGATGAGGCGTACAAGCCGAACGTGGCCGTGATCACGAAGCGGGCTGAGGACGGCACGCCCCTGTCCTGCGCCTCGGTCGCCACGCTCGTCGCCGGCATGCTCGACCGCCTCCAGGTCCGCCCCGGTGACCGGGTCTTCGAGGTCGGCGCCGGCACCGGTTACAACGCCGCGCTCCTCGCCGAGCTCACCGGACCTGACGGGCACGTCGTCACGGTCGACATCGACGAGGAGGTAACCCGGCAGGCGTCGAAAGCGCTGGACGCCGCCGGCTACGGCGCGGTGCGGGTCCTGACCCGAGACGGCGCGCTCGGCGACGAGCCGGGCTCCGTCTTCGACCGGCTGGAAGTGACCGTCGGCGCCTGCGACATCCCCCACGCCTGGTTCGTCCAGCTCGCCCCCGGTGGGCGGATGGTCCTGCCGCTGCGCTGGCGCGGGCAGACCCGCGGCGTCGCGTTCGTCAAGGGCGAGGACGGCGTGCTGCGTTCGGACGCGGTGTTCCTCTGCGGCTTCGTCCCGATGATCGGGCAGGACGTCGAGCGTGCCGCCACACTGCACACCGACCCGCTCGTGCAGATCCACTACGACGTCGACCAGGACATCGACCCGGCCCGGCTGGTCGGCATCTTCGACACCTCTCGGGTCGTCGCCTGGTCGGGCGCGACCATCGGCCCGCAGGACCCGATCGACGGGATCTGGCTGCGCGCCACCGCCACCGACCCCGCCGTCTGTCGGATCAACGCCAGCCGTGAGGCGGTCGACACCGACCTGTGCGCGCCGCTGATCCCGAACCTGAGCCCCGCGCTGATCGCCGGGTCCTCGCTGGCCTACCTCGCCAAACGTCGCCTCGACGGCCCCGGCCCGCTGTACGAGGTCGGGGCCTATGGGCACGGACTCGACGGCCAGGCCCTTGCCGAACGCCTCTGCGAACACATCCGGACCTGGGACGCCGACCGCAAGGCCAGCCCGACGCTCACCGCGATCCCCCTGACCGCCGAGGCCGATGTCCCGGCGAACGCGATCGTCAAGAAGGACTGCGCGATCACCGTCACATTCTGACCGCCTAGGGTGCCGCGTGGCCGTGCTTGCCCGAGCGCGGCCACGCGCGGCTCCGGCCGGACCCGCCTGGAGACGAGCGCCGATGACCCTGCAAACGGACCAACTCGTGCGCGCCGCCACTACCGCTGCCAGGCTCGCCGACACCCTGGCGACCCCGCCCCCGACCGGGCCGCGCGGCCAGTCACTGGCCGCTGGCGCCGCTGGAATCGCCCTTCTGCACATCACCCTCGGCGGCGACAGTTCCCCGGCCGTCGCCGACGCCTGGCTACGAGCCGCCGCCCAACAGGGCGTTGCCGCGGGCGTGGGCGCTGGCCTGTGGTTCGGGGCACCCGCCGTCGCCTTCGCACTCACCGCCGCGCCGCCTGGCCGTTACCAGAAGGCGGCGCAGTGGCTCGACGAGACCGTCGACCGGATGACCGTCCGGCGGCTGGTCACGGCCAACCGCCGTATCGACGCGGCGCAGCGTCCCGTGCGGGCCGAGTACGACCTGGTCAGCGGCCTGACCGGACTCGGCGCCTACCTGCTTGTCCACCGCCCCGGCGGCGAGCGGGTGCGCCAGGTCCTGGCCTATCTGGTCCGACTCACGCAGCCCCTGCCCACCGACCCCGACCTGCCCGGCTGGTGGAGCCGTGACGTCCCACGCGGTGAGCAGCCCGCCACCTTCGCCGATGGCCACGCGGACTTTGGGATGGCCCATGGCATCGCCGGCCCCCTCGCCCTCCTCGCGCTCGCATACCGCGAAGACGTCGTTGTCCCCGGGCAACTCGACGCGATCGACCGCATCTGCGGCTGGCTCGACTCCTGGCGCCACCCCAACCTCTGGTGGCCCGAGCGGATCACCGCCGCCGAGCTGCGGGCAGGCAGCCCCGGCCGCACCACCCCGGGCAGGGCCTCGTGG
>JADGHD010000791.1 GCA_019689615.1 Frankia sp.
ACCTCGTCTCCACCGACCCCTGGATCCCGCGCTACCTGCGCATCTACGGCGACGCCGACGTCGTCGAACGCCCGAGCCGGTCCTGGTCGCCCCACTACGTCCGGATCAGCCCCACCATCTCCTGGAGCTTCAACCTGGATGGGAAGCCGTTCGACCACAACACCGAGATCAAGGTCCGCCGCACCGTCCACACCAGACCGCAGTCCAGCTAGGTGGCTGACCCCGGGCGCCCGTACTTCTCGCCCTGCCGCCGCCCAGCCGACGCCGTGGCCTCGGCGACGCCGGGAAGCCCGACCCGCCGCCGCGTCGGCCCTGGCAGGCCTGTGGGCAGCGGAGACGCCGAGGCCGTGCGTGCAGACATGATCTTTTATACGTTCTTGGAGCTGGCTGCCGTGGAGGGTGTCGCCATGGGGGCGGGCCGGCGGTGGCCGCCTGGCCGCGGCCGTCACGGCGGAGGGATCCTTGATCATGGGCAGCGGTGTCACTGCGCCGGTCGCGATCGTCACGGGGGCGAACAGCGGCATCGGCCTCGAGACGGCCCTGGGGCTGGCGGAGCGCGGGCTGCGGGTCGTGGCCACCGCGCGGGACCTGAGCCGTGGGGCTGAAGCGGTGGCCGAGATCGAGCGGCGGACCGGGAAGACCGTCGATCTCTTACGGCTGGACCTGGCGTCGTTCGCCTCGATCCGGGAGTTCGCCGCGACCGTGCTCGACCGTTACCCGCGGATCGATGCCCTGATCCACAACGCGGGGCTTGCGCCGAGTGGGCACCGCTGGGAGACGCAGGAGGGCTTTGAGGCGGCGTTCGGGGTCAACCACCTTGGTCCGTTCCTGCTGACCAGCCTGCTGCGGGACCGGATCGTCGCGAGCGCGCCAGCGCGGATCGTGATCGTCTCGTCTGGCGCGTACCGCGCGGCGCCGAACGGGATCTGCTTCGACGACCTGCAGCACCGGGAGACGTTCCACTCGCTGCAGGTCTACGCGGAGTCCAAGCTCGCCAACATCTACTTCATGCACATCCTCGCCCGTCAGCTCGACGGCACGGGCGTGACCGTCAACGCCGTCAACCCGGGCTACGTCGCCACGCAACTGGGCAGGCCGCGCGAGGCCGACCTGGCCAGGGCGGTGGCGATGCCGCGGGACGAGTCGGCGTCGAACGGGGCTCTGGCGAACCTCCCGGAGCCGATGACCCCGGCGCGGGGCGCCATCCCCTCGATCAGGCTGGCAACGGACGAGGAACTCGCCACGACGACCGGTGTCTACTTCGACCGGACCAGGCCGGGCACGCTGACCCCCATCGCCGCCGACCTCGATCTGGCCCGGCGCCTCTGGGACGAGAGCGTTCGACTCCTCGCCCGCCACCCCGCCCACTGACCTTGGACGACCGCCGGTCCGCGGTCCGGCTGGGCGAGTCAGCCAGTCACGAGGCACCCGGCCGGCCCGGCGCGGAGAGCGGAGAGACACATGAGCAGCAGGGTCTCGACGGTGCTGCGCGACGGCTTCTCCTTCCCCGAAGGGCTGCGTTGGCGCGACGGCCGGCTGTGGGTCTCGGACCAGACCACCGGCGCCGTCCAGACGGTTACCGAGGACGGCCAGCTCGAGCACGTCGTCGACGTCCCCGGCGGCGCGTCCGGCCTTGGCTGGCTGCCGGGCGGTGACCTGCTGGTCGTGGCGATGGAAAACCGCCAGCTGCTGCGCGTCGGCGCGGCCACCGGCGAGCTCGCCGTTCACGCGCGCCTGACCGGCGTGCCCGGAGTCCGCCTCAACGACATGGTGGTCGACGAGACGGGCCGGGCATACGTCGGCGACTTCGGGTTCGACCCGACCGCCTTTGTCGCGCAGTTCGGCGCCGAGGCCCTGACCGACGGCCGCGCGCCGACCTCGGTGCTCGCGCGCGTCGAGCCCGACGGTTCGGTGCACCTGGCCGCGGACGGGCTGCACTTCCCCAATGGCTGCGTGATCACGGCGGACGGCGCGACGCTGATCGTCGCCGAGACCTTCGGGCGCAGGCTCACCGCCCTCCACCGATCTGCGACCGGCGAGCTCTCCGACCGGTACACCTGGGCAACGCTCGACGCCATGCCGGACGGCATCTGCGCTGACGTCGAGGGAGCCATCTGGGTCGCGGACGTCGGCGGCGCCCGATGCCTGCGCATCGCCCCCGCCGGCGAGGGGCAGCCCGCGCGCGTGGTCGACGAGGTGACGAC
>JADGHD010000792.1 GCA_019689615.1 Frankia sp.
CCGCCGCGCCGCGCTGTGGGACGGCCGTGCCGGGCGACGGATCGCCGACGTCCTGGCCGGCGTGCCCCGCCGGGCCGGCGCACCGGCCGCGCCCGGCGCCGCCGCGGCCCCGGCAGCGCCCGCCGCCGCGCCCGCCGCCGGGACGACACGGTGACGAGGGTGCGTTGCTCTACGTCATCACGGAGTAACACTCTGGCTCATGCGCGCTGAGGGAAAGCTCGTCGTCGTCGGCCAGGGCTACGTCGGTCTGCCGCTGGCCATGCGGGCCGTCGAGGCCGGCTGGACGGTGGTCGGCGTCGACACCGACGAACGCCGGGTCGCCCGGCTCGCGGCCGGCGAGTCCTACATCGACGACATCACCGATGACGACCTGGCCGCCGCCCTGCGCACCGGCCGCTACACCCCGTCGGCGCGGTACGGCCGGGCGGCCGGGTTCGACGTGGCCGTGGTCACCGTGCCGACCCCGCTGCGCGAGGGCGTGCCGGACCTGTCCTACATCGCCGACGCCGGCCGCGGCCTCGGCCCGCTGGTGCGGCCGGGCTCGACCGTCGTGCTGGAGTCCACCACCTACCCCGGCACCACCGAGGAGCTGTTCGGCCCGCTGCTGGAGGCCGGCTCGGGGCTGACCGCGGGCCGCGACTTCCACCTGGGCTACTCGCCGGAGCGGATCGACCCCGGCAACCGGACCTGGAACCTGAGCAACACGCCCAAGGTCGTCTCCGGCATCGACGAGGCCTCGCTGGCCGCCGTGCGTGGGTTCTTCGACACCATCGTGGCCACCACCGTCCCGGTCAGCTCCACCCGGACCGCCGAGCTGACCAAGCTGCTGGAGAACACGTTCCGGCACGTGAACATCGCGCTCGTCAACGAGCTCGCGATGTTCGCCGGCCAGCTCGGCGTCGACGTGTGGGAGGCGATCGAGGCCGCCTCGACGAAGCCGTTCGGGTTCATGCCGTTCACGCCCGGCCCGGGCGTCGGCGGCCACTGTCTGCCGATCGACCCGTCCTACCTGTCCTGGCGGGTCCGCCGCAGCCTCGGCCACAACTTCCGCTTCGTCGAGCTCGCCAACGACATCAACGACCACATGCCCGACCACGTGGTCCGCCGCGCCGCCGAGGTGCTCAACCAGCGCGGCCGCCCGGTGCGCGGCAGCCGGATCCTGCTGCTCGGCCTGGCCTACAAGAAGAACACCGGCGACGCCCGCGAGTCGCCGGCCGCCCGGGTCGCCACCCTGCTCGCCGACCTCGGCGCCGAGGTCCGCGCCGTCGACCCGCACGTCGACCCGGCGCTGGTCCCGCCGCGGGTGGCCGCGGCCGAACTGACCGCGGCCGAGCTCGCCGCCGCTGACCTGGTCATCGTGCTGGTCGACCACGACCGGTTCGACAGCGAGCTGGTCGCCCGGCACGCCACGGTCGTGCTCGACACCCGCCGCTGGCTGCCGCGCCCGCCCCTGCGGGTCCCCGCCCAGCGGGCGCCAGGGGACGACGAGCGCGCGCCGGCCGCGGTGGGGGTGCCCGCCGCCAGCCGCGCGGCCAGCGGGCCGGGTGGCCAGGCCGCGGGTGGTGCCGGCCAGCCGGCCGGCTCGGCCTGGGTGGAGTCGCTCTGAGCCCCGCCGGCAGTCTCACCGACCCGCCGGGCTGGCTCGCGCTCGACCTGGCGGTCTACGGCGTCGCCATCGCCGCCCGCGGCCGGCCCGGCCGCACCGGCGCCGAGGAGGCGGCCTTCACCGTGCTGCACCTGGCCGACGCCGCCGACGAGCACGGCCGGCTGCGCGCGATCGACCTGGTGGCGGCCCTGCGCCGGGCGAACCAGCCGGCCCGGCTGCGCCTCGTCGGCCCGGTCCCGCCGGCCCAGCGCGGCCGGTTGCTCGCCCACGCCGTCGCCGGAGGCGTCGCCGCCGTGCTCGACCTGGCCGGCGAGCGGGCCCAGCACGAGGTCGCCCGCCTCCTGGTCGCCTCGGCCCTGCTGGTCGTCCCACCACCGGCCGCGGCCAGCGGCCAGGATGGCGCGGCGGCCGACGGTCGCGCCCTGCTCCCGGTGGTGCTGGCCGGCTGCTGCGCCGGCACGCCCGTGCTCGCCGCCGACCTGCCCGCCATCCGCGCGGCCGCGGCCGAGCTCACCGGCGTGACGCTGCTGCCACCGGACGCCCCGGCCGACGCCTGGCGGCGCGCCGCCACCCACCTGCTGCCGATCCCGCCCACCC